>JAZKDS010000142.1:0-4879 GCA_040387455.1 Bacteroidota bacterium | reverse complement strand
CACAGGAAAAATATAAAGATAATCCTGTAAAGGTTAACTTTTTTAATACGGCCGATGATTTCTTTGAAAGAGATACGATGTTTAAGGTTAAGACCCTCTCAGATAATAAATTTGAGTTATACGATTCTGAAGAGAATCTAAAAGGTACCTTTAAATATGGCCAGGTTATTAAAAATGATTTAGGAAGCATGATAATTACAAAAGTGCCTACTAAGAAAAATAAAATGACCACAACCAGCATTTACCTTAGGTCTCTTGATGTATCTACAACCAGTTACAGGAAACGTCTTACTGTAGAAGCTGTAAATGAGAAAACCAGTAGCGTTATACAATTATCGTATAAAGACCCTATGAAAGAAAAGGGAGCTGATTTTCTTAATATGCTTATTGAGAAGTATAATGAGGATGCTGTAAACGATAAAAATATTGTAGCACATAATACAGATATTTTTATTAACCAGCGCCTTGACTCTATTACACGAGAACTTAATGCTGTAGAATCTGATGTTGAGTCTTTCAAAAGGCAAAATAAAGTTACAGATATAGTTTCTGAGGCCGAATTATTCCTTAAAACAGCTAGTGAATATAGTAAACAGACGGTTGAAACACAAACTCAGCTATCTGTTGTAGGTAGTATGATGGATTATATGTCTAAGACTACTAATGAAACTGTAGTGCCTGCAAATATTATTCCGGATAGTAATACCTCGAGCCTGATAATGCAGTACAATGAATTGATACTGAACAGGAACAGGATTGCTGAAGGAGGCTCTAAATTATCGCCTTCTATCAGGAATATTAATGCTCAGGTTGAAGGTTTAAGGATCAGTATTATTGAAAGCCTTAGAAATCTTAAAAACACACTAACTGTTGCCAGCAGAAATATACAAACCCAGGAAAACATTTTGGGCGGTAAAATTAACGATATACCTACACAAGAACGTCAGTTCAGGGTAATTAAGAGGCAACAGGAAGTAAAAGAAGCGTTATACCTTTATTTACTTCAAAAAAGGGAAGAGAATGCAATAACACTTGCAGTTACTGCCCCTAATGCTAAAGTTATTGATGAAGCTTACGCAGAACCTTTACCGGTATCGCCTAAAAAAGGCTTTATTTACATCTTTGCTATACTAGCAGGACTTGCTATACCTATTGGACTTATTTACATAAGAGATTTACTGGATACAAAAATCCACTCTGTTGCTGATATCGCCAGATCTAAACTTCCATTTATTGGAGATGTACCAAGGTCTGAGTTTAATAATGAATTGGTTAGTCAGCACAGCCGATCTGCAACTGCAGAATCTTTAAGGATTATAAGAACTAACCTTGAGTTTATGTTAGGTGTAGTTCCGGAGGGTCAGGCAAAAACAATATTTGTAACCTCTACAATACCTAAAGAGGGTAAAACATTTATATCTGTTAATCTTGCAGCTACTGTAGCCCTTACAGGTAAAAAGACCTTACTTATTGCTATGGATATCAGGAATCCTAAGCTTGATGAATATATTAACGTACCGTCTAAAGGACTTACAAACTATCTTTCGTCAAAAGATACTGATGTAAATTCATATATTATTAAGCAGGATGGTTTTGAGCAGCTTTATATTTTACCTCCGGGTATTATACCTCCTAACCCGGCTGAACTGTTAATGGGTAAAAAAGTGGAGGAGTTGTTTGCAAGACTTAAATCTGAATACGATTACATTGTGGTAGATACTGCTCCGGTAAGCCTTGTTACAGATACATTGATTCTGGCTAAATATGCAGATACTTTTGTATACGTTTCTCGTGCACACCACCTTGATAAGCGTTTATTAAGTATTCCTGAGTCGTTATACAAAGAGAATAAATTGCCTAACATGGCAATATTACTTAACGATTCTGGTGGTAAAAATGGTTACGGCTATGGTTATGGCTACGGTTACGGTTATGGCTACGGTTATGGCTACGGTTACGGTTATGGCTACGGTCCGGATATTAAAAAACCGAAAACGTGGAAAGACAAACTTTTTGGTAAAAAATAATCAGAACGTTTATGTTATAAAAAAGACCGGTTGCATTACGTAACCGGTTTTTTTCTGCCTATGCTAAATAAAAAGCTTGCCGAATATTCGGCAAGCTTTTTATTTAATACTGTATGTAAATTTAATTAACCCCTGTATGGCTCAATAGCTTCTTGCCAGGGCTTTATAATTATGTCAAAGGTATCTTTTATTGCCGACTTGTCAAGCACGCTGTAGGCAGGCCTTTTTGCCGGTGTAGGGTAGGCAGATGTGGTTATGGGGCTTACATCAATAGTTATGTTGTTTACCCTGAATATTTCTTTTGCAAAATCATACCAGGTAGCTACACCTTCGTTGCTGTAATTGTAAATTCCGTATGCTTTTTTGCCGGATGATATAATTTGGGCAATGGCATCGGCAAGGTCATTAGCATTGGTTGGCGTACCGGTTTGGTCTGCCACTACACTCAGGGCAGGCCTTTCATTGCTAAGCCTTATCATGGTTTTCATAAAGTTATTAGCAAACTCAGAGTACACCCACGAAGTCCTGATTATAAAATATTCATCCATATTTTTTTGAACCTCAAGTTCGCCATCCCTTTTTGTAAGGCCATATATGCCGGTGGGGTTGGTTGTATCTTGTTCTGTGTAGGGTGTGGTTTTTTCTCCGTCAAATACAAAATCGGTAGAGATATGTATAAGTCTGGTCTTGTATTTCTTGCAGGTTATAGCCAGGTTTTCGGCACCCTTTACGTTTACTGCATGTGCCTTGTCGTGTTCTGTTTCGGCCTTGTCTACAGCGGTGTATGCTGCTGCATTAATACAATAATCGGGTTGTGTTTTATTGAATATCTTTTCAAGGCTATCAATGTTTGTAATATCAGTTTCAGAAGAATTGGTGAAGTAAAACCTGATATTACTATATTTTGGCGCAAGCGCCTGCAATGCCTGGCCTAACTGGCCAAAAGCACCTGTAACCAGTACAGTCATACTTTTATGTTTATTAATTAACGGGGTTTTCTCTGGTTATTCAGAGAAAAAGATGTTGTTGTTCAGGGCTTTAATAAAAGGCTCTGTGTTTTTTAAGACTACGGGATTTTTAAAAGCCTCGGTATGCCTTTCATGGTGGGTATCGCTGCCTACAAAGTCTATCATGTTTTCGTTTAGCAGGTTTTGGGCCACTTCTAATACGGGTTTGCCATAATAGCCGGTAACCGATAGCAGGTTAAGCTGAAACAGGCATCCGGCCCTTTTTAGCTTTTTATATTCTTCCTGTTTAAAGTGATAAAACATGTAACGTTCCGGGTGCGCTAAAATAGGTTTGTATCCGGCAAGCTGCAGTTCATAAATACAATCATACAGCTGCATGGGCTGGTTTATGTAGCTCATTTCAACTAAAACGTACTCGTCTTTTAAGGTAAGAAGCGGTTCTGTTTTTATGAGGTTTAAAAAAGTATCATCCATTAAATATTCTGCAGCAGCCTTAAAAGGGTGTGTAATGCCCCGGCTTTCTAAAAAACGCTTTGTAGTGGCCTCTACTCCGGTAATACCAGTACGGGTGTTATTATACACGCCAGTAAGCACGTGCGGTGTAGTTATAAACTGCTTAAAGCCATAGTCTTTAAGGGCATTTATAAGCGCAAGTGAATTTTGCTCGTCTGTAGAACCGTCATCAATGCCGGGCAACAGATGCGAGTGTATATCTACATAGCCGTCCGGAATAAGCTCGGCCAGCCTGGTTTTTGGTTTTTTATTAAAGAATAACAAGGTGATGAGTTGAAAAGGTTACACAACAAAAATAGTTTAAAACCTTTTAAGTACAACCGTTTCGGTAGCTATTTGTTACTTTTTTTGAATACGGTTTTTAAAGCTTATGCCCATTACCTCAAGTAGTAATAATACAATAAGTGCCATTAGGGGCAATACAGCAAAGAGGTACGGTTTATTAAACAGCAACACAAGGTATAAGGCAATACAAGCCAGGCAGGTAACTGCCGTTATTTTTGCGGCCTTTGCATTTTTAGCAAAGATAAAAACCAGCAATAGTAAAAATAGCGGATTGATAAGCAGGGCGTTGTAATTCTGTGCAATTTCATCATGGAAGGAGTAGAGACCTACAAAGCTGAAAAATATGCCTAAGAGCCCAAAAATGGCCAGTAGCGAGCGTTGTGCTACCACATTTTTAGCCGATACATACATTAATACTAAACATATGGCCGCATAGGTGTAAAAATTGTTCCACAATGATGTTTCCGGTTGTGCAGTGCTTTTATAAACTGTTACGGCAGGCTGTGCCAGCATCCCCAGTGGTGTTTTTGTACTTGCCACACCTTCCATTAAATGGGTGGGTAAAAACAGTTTATACTGCTCTAAATCAGTCTTGTGGCCAAAGATGAGGCTTATACCTAAGTTTTCATAAAACTTGTTGTGCAGGCGCTCATAAATAATTTCGCGGTTTGTTTTGCCGGCATCGCTGTTTACCATGGCTATTTTACCCTTGATACCCTGGTCTAAAATATCGCCCACCATGGTGGTACAGTTGCGGTCGAAAAACTTATAGGTATAATATTTTGATGCCGAGTTGAGCCTGTTGTACAGCTCGTTTGATATTAGTGTTACCTGCTGTGGGGTAAGGTTGAGTTGCTGCTCAAACACATCGCGGTTATAATACTGGTAGCTATATATAAAATCGGCATACGAGCTGGCCGATACAAAATACTGCAAATCGCCCTTAACAAACTTGAGGTAAAAGTTATCAGTATCAAAATCAAAGGTGCCAAAGTTATATACCTCATCCAGCATGGTGTTAGGGTCGTGCACGCGTATGGCTGTATGGCCAAAAATAGAATACAGCTCATTGCCCGCACCGCAGGT
>JAZKDS010000141.1:0-2666 GCA_040387455.1 Bacteroidota bacterium | reverse complement strand
GTAGCACCTGAAAACCCAGGTGGAAATGAAAACCCAAGCAATCCTGATAACGGTACATCTGACGGCGATTACTGGCCATTTGCCCTTAATAACGAATGGATATTTGACAGTACCGGAGAAGATGTTTCTCCTATGAAAATTATAGGTACTGAAACTATCGATGGCAAAACATATTACAAAATGAATTATGCATTTCAGGATTCTGGTAACGAAGAGCTTACCGGTACTTCAGAAATTTATTTGCGTAAAGACGGCGGTGCTTATTACCAAAGGGTTGTAACCAATGTGCCCGATCAGGAAGGTATGTCTATAAGCGTTTCGCCATATGAGCTTACTGTACTTAGAGATAATCTTGCTGTAGGCCAAAGCTGGACCGATACTGTTGAGTTTGTAACCAGTTATGAAATGCCAGATTTCCCGATGGAAATACCGGATATTACTACCAGCATTACTATGGAAGGCACCATAATGGAAAAGGGTGTTTCTCTTACTGTAAACGGTACTACTTATAATGATGTTATTAAACAAATGGTAATACAAACCGTATCAATGGAAATACCGGGTAGTACACAAACTACCGAGACTACCGTTACTACTTATATGTGGTTTGCAAAAGATGTGGGTCCAATCAGGTCAGAAAACACATCAGAGATGCTGAATTATACGTTAACTCTTACGGATTATACTGTAAATTAATACGATATATAATAATTTTTTAAAAAAAGTGCTGCCTATCAGCACTTTTTTTGTTAAGGTTTACAGTACTAAAATCAAAACGTTTATATTTGGGGCTTTAAAAAATTAGCGAAATGAAAAAGATTAAATTTTTAGCCTTATTACTCTTAGTTGCTGCTTTTGGCTTTACTTCTTGCCAAACGGAACCTATAGACCCGGCTCTTTTAGACAATAACCCTGTTATACCTGCAGGTCCTGCATCATTTAAGGTAGATTTTGGAAACCAGACATTTAATGCTACAAGCACTCAGGCTGTTATAGATGGCGAGCTTATGGCTATAGGCGGTATCCGTGGCACTAACGGCGAAACTGTAGGTATTGTAATAACAGGATCTGGTGAACAGAGTTTTACGGGTGAGGATGTACTTTTTTCATACGATCCATCAGAAAGTTCAGAGTTTACCTATAACAACTACACCCTTGCCGGCGTAGCAAACGGAACGGTTAATATTACTGAAATAGATGAAGTAAACCACACCATATCGGGTACATTTAGCTTTACCGGCTATTACAGCGATTTTGAGGCTAACCTGCCTCCGGTTGTATTTTCTAACGGCCAGTTTACCGATATTCCTTATACAGGTAGTGTAGTAATACCGGGCGATGATGAATATTTCAGGGCTAAGGTAGATGGTGTTCTTGAAGAGTATGGCCTTTTTGGTTCGGCAGAAGTTAGCGGCGCCCTGAGCATTACGGGCAGCGATTTTAACGAAGGTATAAATCACAATATTTTTATTGGTACACAAACGCAGCCAGGTACCTATGTAATTTCTAACAGCCTATCTAATCCGCCATTTGTAACCTATACCCTTGATGATGTTGATTATACATCTACAACTGGCACACTTACTATTATAAGCAACGATGGTACATTTATAAAAGGTACCTTTAATTATACAGCTGTAAATGGTAATGATACCATTACAGTAACCGCTGGGGAGTTTAATATAGAATATTAGCATCCAGGATAATAAATAGAAAATCCGCCTGTAAGGCGGATTTTTTTATGGCACAATACTTGTTTTACACCGATAGAAAAATAGCAGAATTTATTTGTTATTTTCTGAAATTCAATAGATTCTGTGCTGTAATTGTAACAAATTGCGGCAGCGGATTATACGTTAAATGACAAAATGACCTTTACTAAGATATGTCTAAACAAAAAATATTAAATATTGACAATTTGTCACTTCAGGAGCTTGATACGGATGCAGAATTAATTCCGTTAATGACCCCAGAAGATGAGGAAGAGATGAATAATGAGGTACTTCCGGCAGATTTACCCATACTTCCGTTGCGGAACATGGTGCTTTTTCCGGGTGTGGTTATACCCATTACGGCAGGCCGCGATAAGTCTATAAAGCTTATAAATGATGCCAATGCAGGTACAAAAATTATAGGTGTAGTAGCCCAGAAAGATGAAACGGTAGAAGAGCCCGGAGCCGAAGATATAAATACTATAGGCACTGTAGCCAAGATACTGCGTGTGCTTAAAATGCCCGATGGCAATACTACGGTAATTATACAAGGTAAAAAACGCTTTGAAATAGACGAGGTTACTACAGATGAGCCTTATCTTAAGGCTACTATAAAAGAAGTTAACGAAGTGCGTCCTGAAAAAAAGGATGCCGAGTTTAACACTATAATAGAATCTGTTAAAGACCTTGCCATACAGATAATTAAAGAGAGCCCTAATATTCCTACCGAGGCTACTTTTGCCATCAAGAATATTGAGAGCGACTCTTTTCTTATCAACTTCGTATCGAGCAATATGAACCTTGGCGTTGACGAAAAACAAGGCCTGCTTGCGGTTAATAACCTTAAAGACCGCGCGCTCGAAACGCTTCGTTACATGAACCTTGAGCTGCAAAAGCTAGAGCTTAAAAACGATATACAAAGCAAGGTGCGTTTTGACCTTGACCAGCAGCAGC
>JAZKDS010000140.1:558-5064 GCA_040387455.1 Bacteroidota bacterium | reverse complement strand
ATAAAAATGTAAAGATATGTGCTTCTCACGCCGGGCTTACCCTGGGCGAAGATGGCGCTACCCACCAGATACTGGAAGACATAGGCCTTATGAAAATGCTTCCGGGCATGACGGTTATCAATACCTGCGATTATAACCAAACAAAAGCTGCCACTATTGCAATTGCCGCCCACCACGGCCCGGTATACCTACGTTTTGGCCGCCCAAGCGTAGCTAACTTTACGCCTGAGAATGGCGAATTTGTAATAGGTAAAGCGGTATTGCTAAACGAAGGTGCCGATGTTACCATTGTAGCAACAGGACACCTGGTTTGGGAAGCCCTTGTAGCTGCCGAAGCATTAGAAGCTAAAGGTATATCTGCCGAGGTTATTAACATACACACCATTAAACCGCTTGATGATGCCGCTATCCTGGCTTCTGTAGCAAAAACAGGCTGTGTGGTTACTGCCGAAGAACACAATATACTTGGTGGCCTTGGCGAAAGCGTTGCCCGTGTACTGGCACTAAACACCCCTGCCCCGCAGGAATTTGTTGCCGTTAACGACAGCTTTGGCGAAAGCGGTACTCCTGCACAGCTTATGGATAAATATGGCCTTAACAGCGATGCTATTATAGCTGCCGCCGAAAAGGTAATAAAAAGGAAATAATTTTTTTTTTCTGATAGTAAAGATCCCGGGGCGAAAGCTTCGGGATTTTTTTGTTTAAGAATTTGCCTCCTAATGTATTTTTCCTATATTTAACTACACACAGAACGTTGCTCACAGATATGAGGACAGAAGACCAGGCTTCACAGCATAATAGATATTTGTTTGCAGAAGAATATCTTACTGATAACGCCATAAATATCTGGAAAGAGCAGACCAGTATACGCTGCAAAAATATTGAAAAAGGACCTGAATATCAAAACTATATGAGCTGGGAAAGGCGATATAATGAGATATTAGTATTTACACTCTATGCGTATGCAGATTTTACAATTCCTAAAGAGTTTGATATTATATTCGAACTCGAAAATCCCGAAAATTATGTACAGGTAGTATATGAACTTACGCAAAGCATTTATGAAGGTTGGCTGCCGACTGATGCCATTGATGATGGTCATAAGCACTTTACAGTATTCCGCTTTAAGGAAAGCCTGCCTAAAATACTGGATCTTTTGCATAGTGGAGACCAAAAATTCAGCACGAGCCCGCCTGGGCAAACCAGGCTGGGCTTTTGTAATTCTAAAGATTTTGATGCCATAAAACAACGGCTTGAACAGATAGTAGCACTAAAAAAACAGTATGGCAAAACATGGTATGAGCATGATGATTAGTTTTAAACAAAAAATCCCGGTTATTAACCGGGATTCTTACTTTTATCTTGTTACTGCCTAAGGGTGGCAGGTAGCATCAAGGTGTATTTTTGTACCGCTATCGCAGGTAGGTATAGCATCAAAGGCATAATACTGTACAGGGTTATTGTTGCCTACGCCTGTACCCGGTATTTTAAGTTCAGTAGCTGTTGGGTAGCCATCGCCATCATCATCGGTGTCAAGGTAATTAGGTGTTCCGTCGCCATCAGTATCATAACGGGCAATATCGGTAACGCCGTCAGTCTCATACCTGTTTAACAGGCCATCGCCATCACTGTCTACATATTGTACACTAAAAAGTTTAAATGTAAAAACAAGCGGTGAGTATGATGGCATTAAAGAAGACCTAACTTCATTATAATAACCAAGTCCTGATGGTAAAAACATTACACCTACACCATAATCCTGAAAACTTGCAGGCTCTCCCGGATCAGCCGGGTTATCTACATAAGTACCGGCTTTAAATAACGGTATAATTTCCTGCCATGCTTCTATAGTACCTAATAATGAAAGCCCGGCAGAAGGAAACGGATTATAGTCAAACTGAACACCGTCCAGCAATGTGCCACGGTACGCTGTTACAATTTTATCGCCGCGTGTAGGCTGATCTCCCGCACCCTGGCGTATCATCAGGTAATATACTTTATACAGGGGTGTATTGTCTTCGTTAAGGCTTTGTACATCCTTGCTCATAAGCGGATATTCCGTCTGGTCCCAAATAGATACCTGGGTACCATTTTCAGGTATCGGCTGCAGGTCTACATTAAAATCGGCATCAACACTGGCAATATAATGTGTGCGCAGGTAGTCTTCAATATCAGCTTTTTCAGTGGCATACTGCACGGTATAATCGCGAAGTGGCACAGTACTGTCATCATCCTTTTTGCATGATGCAGCCAGTGTTATAAGCGAAACGAGTGCAAAAGCCTTGAAATATCTCTTCATTTTTAATTTTTTTTTAATGCGGTGCAAGATACAATTTTACTTTATTTTTGTAGAGTTATAACACCTATTTTTAGTTATTAGTATGAGGATTGATAAATATTTATGGTGCGTGCGCTATTATAAAACCCGCAGCCTTGCCACACAGGCTATACTTAAAGGACATGTAACGGTAAACGGACAGCAGGCTAAGCCCTCGCGCGAGGTTTTTCCGTCAGATAAAATAACGGTGCGCCGCGACCAGATAAATTATATACTTAGCGTATTAGATGTGCCCGCAAACCGCTTAGGTCCCAAGCTGGTAGACATGTACCGTAAAGATGAAACCCCGCCCGAATCTTTTGAGCACCTGGCCCTGCTGCGCCTAAGCAAACAGCATTATCGCGCCAGTGGTACAGGCAGGCCTACTAAAAAAGACCGACGCGACCTTGATGAATATGGCTTTGAGATTGACGATGATAATGATACCGAATAGAATTTTGTAACGGCACTTTTTTTATCTTTGAAGCAAATACCTTTATCCAAATGAAAAATATAATCCTTACCAAAGAGGAAATTCAATATAAAACCAGGCGCATTGCCTACCAGATTTATGAAACTTTTCCGGATGAGACCGAAGTGGTACTTGCCGGCATAGCCAGCAATGGCTTTGAGTTTACTAAAATGCTGGCGGCTGAGCTGGAAAAGATATCAGATATTAAAATTACACTTTGCGAGGTAAGGGTAGATAAAAACCAGCCGCTTAATGCTGTAGTAACTTCTCTAACACCGGAGGAGTATACCAATAAGGCTCTTGTTTTAGCCGATGATGTGCTAAACAGCGGCACTACGCTTATTTATGGCATAAAGCATTTTTTAAACGTTCCGCTTAAAAAATTTAAAACAGCAGTACTTGTAGACCGCAACCACAAACAATACCCCGTTAAAGCCGATTTTAAAGGCCTCTCGTTATCTACTTCAATGCGCGAGCACATAGAAGTAGTTTTAGTGGGCGATGAGCAGTATGCGGCCTTAAATTAAAGCAGGCTCACAATTTCATTCACAATCATTTCCGGGGTTTTGCCATCGGTTTTAACAGCGTGCCTGGCGTGGTTATAATAATAACTGCGCTCAAAAAGGTGCTGTCCTACAAAATCAAGCAACTCCTGCCCCTCTAGCCCCTGCACAAGCGGACGGGCTTTATTCTGCGCCTTTATACGCTTTATAAGCTCTTCTATGCCCGCTTTAAGATAAATTGATATAACATCATCCCGCTGCATTAATAAGTGGTTATTTGCATAGCAAGGCGTTCCGCCGCCCAAACCCAATATAAATTCGTCTTTTACATCAAGCAAGCCTTTAAGTGTGGCATGCTCCAGCTTCCTAAATGCTATTTCGCCATCCTGTTCAAACAGCTGCGCTATGGTTTTAGAGGTATCTTTTTCAATAACCTCATCTAAATCCAGGTACGGAATTTCGGTAACTACTGCCAGTAATTGGGCAATTGTTGTTTTTCCGGAGCCCATATAGCCACATAAAATTATCTTTCTCATATAATAAAGCCTTACAAATTAAGCTGTTGTAAAAATTAAGTAAAAAAAACTCAAATTTATGACAAAATCGCTTTGAATAATTAATAATACATCCGTATATTTGCACCCGCATTCAGGGAATGACTTTTTATTGACTCGGTAGCTCAGCTGGTAGAGCACATCACTTTTAATGATGGGGTCCTGGGTTCGAATCCCAGCCGGGTCACTAAACAAGACTTACGGTCTTATAATAAAAATTTTCCTGAATGCTACCGACTCGGTAGCTCAGCTGGTAGAGCACATCACTTTTAATGATGGGGTCCTGGGTTCGAATCCCAGCCGGGTCACTAAAAAGTTAAGCATAACGCTTAACTTTTTTTGTTTTATACACTTTGGCCATGTGGAGAAATTGGTAGACTCGCCATCTTGAGGGGGTGGTGCCGCAAGGCGTATGGGTTCGAATCCCATCGTGGTCACTTGATGGGACAAAGAAGATAAATTCTACCTTGTCCCATTTTTATTTTTATCTAAAATACTGTTTATCAGATATATTATCGGGACAACTTCATTAACCCTTGCGGTTCGAAACTCATTTTTTTCAATCGTGAAATTTTCAGGGTAAATCGAACCGAGCAAATCCCGGCACTCTCCCCAATTCCCGCCAACGTAGCATTCATGCAGCCTTAGCAGATTTTCTAA
>JAZKDS010000140.1:0-548 GCA_040387455.1 Bacteroidota bacterium | reverse complement strand
CCACCTTTCAGCAATTCGTCAATATCACTCTTCTCTACATCGATACCGGATAATTTAGCTTCAAGTTTATCAATCACCTCACTATAATTTGATTTCATTTCCCTGTAATCTGAAGCTTCAATCTGATTGGTAGCTAGTAAATCCCTTATGTGTGACAATCTTCCCTCATAATCTTTTATTTGGGTCAGAAGCTTATATTTGTCCTGCTGTATTTCTTTGGTCTGATCCCTGTAACATTCAGCGATAACCATTGTATAGAGCTTCTTCAGTTCAGGCCTTGGTATGTATTGCTTTAGGCTATCTAAAATAATATCGTGGGCTGTCTCTGAATTAATCCTGTGTTTGCAACCTGCCGTACAGTGGTAATAAGAATAATACTTACTCCTGCCTTTTGATATGCTTGCTGTTAAAAGCTTCTTGCATTCAGGGCATATAAAAAAGCCCCTGAATGGAAACTGTTCTACGGTTTTTGATTTAGGCCGGTATTTCCTGCTCCTGCCTTCAAGCACATCCTGAACTTCATAATATAGGGCTTCTGAAATTAATGG
>JAZKDS010000139.1:0-2675 GCA_040387455.1 Bacteroidota bacterium | reverse complement strand
ATAACCTGTGGAACTACAAGTTTACCTGGAACCCCCGCAATGTGGTTTTAGCAGGGCAGGGCGGTACTGCAAAGTTTATTCAGGAGGGTAATTACAAGTACATTCCGTATAACAAATTATTTAGGCGTACCGAGTTTATGGAGGTAGAAGGCTATGGCCGTTTTGAGGGGTATGCTAACCGCGATTCGCTTAAATACCGCAGTGTGTATGGCCTTGATGATGCGCTAACGCTATACCGCGGCACGCTGCGCCGTGTGGGTTACAGCCGCTCGTGGAATATGTTTATACAATTGGGCATGACCGATGATACGTATGTGATGGAAAATAGCGCTACCATGAGCTACCGCGATTTTACCAATGCATTTTTGCCGTATCACCCTACCGATAGTGTAGAACTAAAGCTGCGCCATAACCTTAAAATAGACCAGGACGATATACAGTGGGATAAACTGGTGGAACTGGACCTGTTTAACCCCAACAAAATTGTGGGGCTGCACAACGCCACGCCTGCCCAGATACTCGAAAAAATACTGGCTGATAAGTGGACGCTTAACGCCCAGGATAAAGACATGATTGTTATGTACCACAAATTTGGCTATGAGCTTAACGGCAGCAAACATCAGATTGACAGTACCATGGTGTGCTTAGGCCAGGACCAAACCTATACGGCTATGGCAAAAACGGTGGGCCTGCCGGTGGCTATTGCGGCACTGCAAATACTTAACGGCAACATAAACACACCGGGCGTTCAGTTGCCTATAACCCGCGAGGTATACCTGCCTATACTAAAAGAGCTGGAAGAATTTGGTGTTATTTTTAACGAAAAGCACATGCCTTATATGGGTTATAACCCTTATAACGTATCGGGTTAGGTTATTTTAAATTAAGCTTGTTATCAGGCGTTTAACTATACTGCCCACGGTACTGCCGTGGGTTTTTTATTTTTACTTTAAGCTATATCATATCAAGCTCATGCAGCATTTTTACCAATGCGGCTACATCCTGCCGAGTGGCCGGGCCGGGTAGTACCACAAGTTTGTTATTAGCTATCTGCACCACATAGGTAGTGTTTTGGGCATATTCTGCGGGGCTAACGGCAGTAAGGGCAAACTGCCCAGCCTGCACACTAACGCTAAAAATGGCTTTTGGCAATAAGTGCCTGCACACTTCTTCAATAGTTGTCTGCCTGCCTAAATTGTTGTTCCCCTTGATAACAACATACTTCATATACTAAATTATTTAAGGTGTGTATGGGCAATAAAACCCAATTAAATGCTGTCTGGGGCTACGTTGCATTGCTGCTTGTATCCAGGTTTAGTATAGTAAAAAATTTCAGTTAGATGGTAGTAAATCAGGTTGGTACTTTGCAGCAAGAGCCTTATTTGCTTACAAATGAAACCATTTTTAAATCATTATCAAAAAAAATATTTTACTCAAAATTCATTTTACCTTTAAGTATTTGATTTATAGTGAATTGTAATTTTAAGATTTTTTTAACACTTGTTCACTTAGTGCCATAAATGAAACCTTTTGCATAGTAATGATGTGTTTAATGGGTTGGTTAGTATATAGTTACTGTATGTTGCAGGTTGTGCTCATTTAATTCTTTAATCTTAAAGTTTTATATCTTAAATAAAAACATCTACATTTGCCGCGTCTCAAAGGGGTGCCCTAAATAATCGGGCTGAGATCATACCCAAAGAACCTGGGCGGGTAATGCCGCCAAGGGAAACAAAGGCCACAAGCGGATATATACCGCACGTTGCCGGGATTACCATTACTAATTATTAATTAAGGAATAATTACCCCTTTTATTCGTAAAACAAATTTTACGGATGAAGATTTTATTTGACAAACACAAAGAGGCAAAGAGGCAAAGAGGCAAAGTTTTGCTTATAGCCCTAAGCCTTACTTCACTTACTGCTTTTGCACAGCAACCCACTACACCACAACAGGATACCCTTGCTAAAATTGATGAGGTTTTAGTACAGGCAGTGCGCGTTAACGGCAGCATCCCCGTTACTTTTAGCAACATTACTAAAGAAGAAATTGCCCCGCGTAACCTGGGGCAGGACATCCCTTCGCTGCTTAACTATATGCCTAATGTGGTAACTACTACCGATGCCGGTAACGGTATAGGCTATAGCAGCATACGTGTGCGTGGCGCCGATGCCACCCGTGTAAACGTAACTATAAACGGTATTCCGTATAACGATGCCGAAAGCCAGGGAACTTTTTGGGTAAACATGCCCGATTTTGCCTCTTCGGCCGAGAACATTCAGCTACAGCGTGGTGTAGGTACCAGTACTAATGGTGCGGCAGCCTTTGGCGCAAGCCTTAACGTGCTTACCGATGCCTATAAAAAACAGGCAGAGGGCGAAATATCTAACTCGTTTGGCAGCTTTAACAGCCGCAAGCATACGGTAAAATTTAGCTCAGGCTTAATGAACGACCATTTTGAGCTGGCCGGAAGGTTATCTAATATTGAAAGCGATGGCTATATAGACAGGGCTTCGAGCAGCCTTAAAAGCTACTTTTTGCAGGGTACCTATGTTAACGGCAGTACGCTTATTAAGGCGCTTGCCTTTGGCGGAAGCGAAAAAACCTACCAGGCCTGGAACGGTATTGATTCGGCTACTGCCCAGCAAAACCGCCGTTTTAATACCAGCGGCATG
>JAZKDS010000138.1:2277-3455 GCA_040387455.1 Bacteroidota bacterium | reverse complement strand
CCGCCGATGAACTGGGGCTTTCGCGCGCGGCGCTGTACCGCCGTATGGATAAGTATGAACTGGGAAAACACTAAGCACATGAAAAAATTAAAGCTGTACCACCTGCTGTTTATACGCCTGTTTTTTATAATGGTTATTGTTGTGGGTGGGGTTTATACATTAACACTTAAGCTACCGTATAGCACGGTGTTTTGTTTTATTGTGTTTGTGCTGCTGCTGCTGGAGCTGTTCTCATTTATGCGCAACACTTTTTTGTTTTATGATAAAACCATAAGCGCTATACTAAACAACGATTTTACATCAGATTATAGCAACCACAGCTCATTTGATAATTACAAAACCCTGTTCAGGCTGTATGATACCCTAAAAGACAGGCAGCACGAGCAGGTAACCAAAGATCTGGTGTATAGCGCTATACTTAATAATATAGAAACAGGTGTGGTAATTTTGCAACGGGCAGGAGACGACTGGAACATCTTCCTTATAAACGACTATTTTTCAAGCCATTTTGAGGTGCCGAAAGTCAGCAAATGGAAATACCTTAAAAACCAATTACCTGCGCTATGCCAGATAATAGAAGACCGCAATTTTGAAGACATGCGCACTTCCTTGCAAATTAAGCCGGGCAGCGGCGAGAGCCAGGCCTTTATGCTGCAAACCAGCAAAACCACCACCTTTGGGCAGGATTATTACATGATATTACTGGATTCCATCCAAAAGGTTGTGGCTAAAAAAGAGAAGGATGCCTGGATAAACCTTATGAAGGTAATATCGCACGAGCTGATGAACTCCATAACACCCATACGTTCGCTTACCCAAAACCTTAACGAGCTCATACAACAGGAATCATTATCGAAAGAAGATATGGAAGACATCCGCCAGAGCGTGGGTACCATGATTCACCGTAGCGACCACCTGCAGAATTTTATAGAGAGCTACCGCCGCCTGGCCATGCTGCCTTCGCCAAAAAAAGAAAAAACCGCGCTGGAGGCGCTTATAAACAATGTGCTAAGCATTATGGCGCCGCTGTTTAAAGCCGAGGGCATAACGGTACACAACACCATAAACTTTAACCGCCATCTTATGGTTGATGCCCTGCAAATGGAGCAGGTGCTCATCAACCTGCTTACCAACAGTATGTATGCCCTGGAAAACATAGCCCATAAAACTATTGAAAT
>JAZKDS010000138.1:0-2267 GCA_040387455.1 Bacteroidota bacterium | reverse complement strand
GATTAAATTGAGTCCTCTAAGTGATAATTTTGATGAGCAAATTCTTTCAAAAATTGAAAAAACAATAAATTCGGTTATCCGTGGTATGATTTTAGTAGCTATCATTCAAGGCGTGCTCGCGGGTATAGGTTTAACACTTTCTAAAAATATTATTGAGGCCCACGGCGGCTATTTAAGCTATACAAACCTTGATAACCGCACGCAGTTTGTTATTTGCCTTTTGATGTAAACTCCTCTCATATACTATGAAACTAAAAGCTTTTTTTGTGTTGTGCACCTTATATACAGGCGTTGCAAATTATGCACAGCAAACCCTTGATGTAAATCCCCAGCCCGGGCCACTTGCGTTTGTTGTAGAAGCCATGTCGCCCGTATTTAAGGTGCCCGTTAAAAAGGTAGCCTGGATTATGGATAAGGATACGCTTGATGTATACCATCTTGATAAAAAAGGTAATGAGGTGTTGCGGTATAACTATTATAATAATAAGCCATCGTCTACAACGGTTACAAAATATACCAATGGCCTAAAAACCGAAACACGCTACACCACAAAAACCGATGAGGTGGTAACCACTTTTAAGTATAATGCTGATGGAAACTATACCGAATGGGGTAAGAAAACCACGTATGTTAACAAGCAGCCTTCATCGGGCGATTTTAAGTGGCTTTTTGAATATGATGCCAAAGGCAACGTCATAAAGAAATATCTGGAGGATGCCGCTAAAGTAAAAACGCTCAACGCTGAGTATACTTATGATGATGCTAATAAAGTGCAGAAGGCCGTTATAAACGGGCAATGGATTTCGGTTTTTAAGTATGATGATAAAGGCCATTTAAAAAGCAGAGCCGAATCGTTAAACGATCAGGTTGCGCATACTTTTCAATATGATTATGATACAGCAGGCAATCTTGAGGCACAGTACACCAAGTACTATAACGTAGTTTATACCTATGAGGGCGGAAAAATGAAAACGTGTAATTATACCTACAGTAAAGATGAAACTAAAGAAGGTATCACCTTTTTTTATGAAGGAGATAAGCTAATAAAAGCTATGATAACCCGCAATGGCGCAACGTCTTTTTCGCCGTTTATTATACCAAGGCAATACCTTAATGGTGTTGAGTTGGGCTTTGAGCTACAGGTGGAGTTTGTATATGACAGCCATAACAACATTACCGATATTAAGTATTTTGTAAACGATGTTTACAAATACAACAGCCGGTATGCTTATGAATATTATTAATCTTAAGGGGCAACTTTATAATAACATTGGCAGGCCTTTTAGTTTTCTTTAGCCTATGTCAGCGTAACTTTATATTAGCTATTGCACTAATAATGAATATCTAATACTAGAGATTATGAAAAAGATACTTAACCGATGCTGCCATAAGCTTGGTGTCTATGGAAATTTATTTTGACAAAGGCGGCCAGCAAAGTGTTGCCATTGGCGAAGATATTAAAAGCGCCGGTGAGAGTAAGGTTATTAAACTTGACGGTACTACCGAACGCAAGGTTACTAAAGTAATTTTCCGTTATAAAACAGTTGGTACCGCAGGAAACGACAAAAAAGCGCATGTTGAACTATGGGGACTAAAATCTTAAGACTATTGTTATGAGTAAAATGAAAAACCTGGCAGCCGGCCTTGGCGGAGCCATAGCGCTGAATGTATTGCACGAAAGCCTTAAAAAGAAAAGCCATGATATGCCGCACGTTGACCTGTTGGGTGAAGAAGCACTGCAAAAAACACTGCACTTTTTTGGCACCGAAATAGATAATGATAAACAATTATATGCCGCTACGCTGGCCGGCGATGTAATAAGTAATGCTATGTATTACAGTATGATTGGTAACGGCGGCCCTGATAATGTTTGGGTGCGGGCAGTTGCCTATGGCATTGCTGCCGGTGTGGGTGCTATTACCCTGCCGGAGCCTATGGGCCTTGACCCGGAACCCGTAGCAAAAAGCAATACTTCTAAAGCCCTTACTGTAGGATATTATGTAGCGGGTGCACTGGTTACGGCCGCACTTATTAAAGCTATAAGCAAGAAAGAAAAGTAAACTTATATCTCGTTCTAATAAAAAATGCCGCCCACTACAGGCGGCATTTTTACAACAAACAAAAAAACAAAAAACAACCTAATTATATACTAAACCTCATGGTTATGCCATAGGTGCGCTGGTCGCCCAGTACGCCTGCATACTGGCCGGTATTGCCTGCCCCGGGCAATAGTTGTTCAAAATAATTTTTATCTAAAATGTTGCGGC
>JAZKDS010000137.1:1060-6591 GCA_040387455.1 Bacteroidota bacterium | reverse complement strand
CACCATTAACGGTGTGCTTGAAACAGCAGCAAAGCTTAAAGCTCCGGTAATCATACAATTCTCTAACGGCGGTGCTATATTTAACGCGGGCAAAGGCCTTAGCAATGAAGGCCAGAGAGCCGCTATACTTGGCGCTGTAGCCGGGGCAAAACACATTCATACCCTTGCAGAAGCTTATGGAGCTACTGTTATATTGCATACTGACCACTGCGCAAAAAGCCTTTTACCATGGGTAGACGGACTTCTTGACGCCAGCGAAAAACATTTTGCCGAAACTGGCAAACCACTTTTTAGCTCGCACATGCTAGACCTTAGCGAAGAGCCTCTTGAAGAAAACATAGAGATATCTAAAAAATATCTTGAGAGGATGAGCAAAATGGGCATGACCCTTGAAATTGAGCTTGGTATTACAGGTGGTGAAGAAGACGGTGTTGATAACAGCCACGTTGATACTTCTAAACTATACACTCAGCCCGAAGAAGTAGGCCATGTATATGAAGAGCTTAGCAAAATATCTGACAAATTTACTGTAGCAGCTGCTTTTGGCAACGTGCACGGTGTATACAAGCCAGGTAACGTAAAACTTACCCCTACCATCCTTAGAGATTCTCAGGCTTATGTAGAAGAGAAATATAAAACAGGTAAAAACCCTGTAGATTTTGTTTTCCACGGTGGATCGGGCTCTACGCTTGAAGAAATTAGGGAAGCTATTTCTTATGGTGTTATCAAAATGAACATTGATACTGACCTTCAGTTTGCATTTACAGAAGGTATCCGTGATTATATGGTAAGCAAAATTGATTACCTTAAAACACAAATAGGCAGCCCTGACGGTCCTGAATCGCCAAACAAAAAACACTATGACCCACGCAAATGGGTTCGTGAAGGCGAAGTTACCTTTAACACAAGGCTTGAGCAGGCATTTAAAGACCTGAATAACGTAAATACATTGTAAGTTACCGGTTATCGGTTGTCAGTTATCGGGTTTTCCCGGTGTATTGACAACCGATAACTTTTTAATACACTAAAGATATGGCTTGGTTTAAAAGAACAGAAAAAGGCATACAAACACCTACAGAGTCTAAAAGGGATGTTCCTAAAGGCCTGTGGTATAAGTCGCCAACAGGAAAAATTGTAGATGCAGAGGAGCTTGCCAGAAATTTTTATGTAAGCCCCGAAGACGGCTACCATGTAAGGATAGGCAGCAAGGAGTATTTTAATATACTGTTTGACGACAATGAATTTACTGAGCTTGATAAAAACATGATTAGTAAAGACACCCTTAAGTTTGTTGATACTAAAAAGTATGACGAGCGCCTTAAAGATGCTATGGAAAAAACCAAGCTTAAGGATGCTGTGCGTACTGCCGTGGGCAAATCTAAAGGTAAAGACCTTGTTATAGCCTGTATGGACTTTTCTTTTATAGGTGGCTCTATGGGTGCTGTGGTAGGCGAAAAAATTGCCCGCGCCATAGATTACTCTATTAAAAACAAACTGCCCTTCCTTATGATATCAAAATCAGGGGGAGCAAGGATGATGGAGGCAGCTTACTCGCTAATGCAGCTTGCAAAAACATCGGCTAAACTGGCGCAGCTTGCCGAGGCGCAAATACCGTATATATCACTTTGTACTGACCCTACAACGGGTGGCACAACGGCATCTTATGCAATGCTGGGCGATGTAAACATTTCTGAGCCCGGTGCCCTTATAGGTTTTGCCGGCCCACGTGTTGTTAAAGACACTACCGGTAAAGAATTGCCCGAAGGCTTTCAAACTGCAGAGTTTTTGCTGGAGCATGGTTTTCTTGACTTCATTACACCACGTAAAGAACTCAAAGACAAGATCAACCTGTACCTTGACCTGATACAAAATCAGCCTGTACGATAAAAACTACAACCCCGGATAACCCCGGGGTTTTTTTATTCGCAATCAAAAAAATTCATTTTTATGATTTTGATTAAAAAACACACACCTACATAAAGAGTTAATAATTTTAATACGAAATTGTTGCACAAATCTCACCAAACCTGCACAATCCCGTACCTCATTTCTCGACAAACCCTATACTTAACCTTCAACTTACTGATTTTTAACCATCTAAAAACCATTAATTATTGTAAAAGATTTTTTTCCGTATTACATTTGGGCAATAAAATCTCCAATCGATGAAAAAAAATTACTTTTACTATTTTACCTTGCTTTGCCTTGCAACTACGGCATTTGTAAATAATGCTAATGCCCAAATTACTATTGGCCATGATGAAGCCTCTGCGTATACTACCGAGAGCTGGAATGAATGGAACTCTCAGGGAGGAACAGGATTTACTCCGTGGATTATGTTTACGCTAGGGATGGACAACCCTAATGGTGTAGCAGGACACCTAGTTGATAGCTCTGTTCAAGATGGATTTGGAGACGTAGATACCGACTCTAAAGCTTTTGGCATGTATGGCTACCGCACTGACAATACATTGGGCGGTAATCCTGAATCTGTTATATACCGTTATTTTAATAATACAGGTGCACCTGTGGTTCCTGACACTGGAGGCAGAACACCTCTTATGGCAGGCCAGGGCTTTTCTATTGACCTTGCAGTTGCATTTAGAAATGGCTACAAGGGCATTGACCTTCGAAACAGCCAGGGTGATAACATTTTATGGAACTTTGGCATGGATGGCGACAGAAGGTATGAAGTGAACCAGGACAGTGTTTTTGGCAATGTATACATGCAGCACTCTGTTTTTAAAATCAAAGCATACCAGGTTACTGACACCACATTTAAAGTAAGTATTACCCGTGGTGAAGAAGTATGGCAATCAGGCATATATAATGGTACTATAGGTGGCTTTAAGCTATATGAAAGTACTACAAGCAGCAGCAACTTATTAAACAGGCTTTACTTTAATAACCTTAAAATAACCAAATGCGCAGAGGTTACCACATGGAATGGTACCGAATGGAGCAATGGTAACCCGAGCATAAATAAAACCGTTGTTATAGCAGGAAATTACACATCTACAGCAAGTATTTCGGCATGTATGGTTGTTGTGCAGGATGGCGCCGATGTGGTGTTTGAAGAAGGCCACACCCTAACTGTTGCCAATACTATTGAAGTAAAAAACGGGGCTACCCTTACTTTTGAAAACAATGCAGCTCTTGTTCAAATTGACGAAAATGCAGCTAACATTGGCAATATAACTGTTAAACGCAACAGTAACTCGCTTTATAAACTGGACTATACCCTATGGGGCGCTCCGGTTGCAGGTCAGCAACTACAGGCTTTCTCGGCCACTACACTAAGCAACCGCTTTTACACCTATGCCTACAACTGGTCTACCACGGTAAACCCAATAGTATATAGGGAGCAATATTGGGCTACAGATGCTTCACAAAACTTTGTAGCAGGTAAAGGTTACCTTATACGTATGCCTAACGAAGTTGAAGGCAATACAGGCTATAATGGTGGCACTACAGCTTACAGCTTTCCGGGAGTTTTTACAGGAACTCCAAATAATGGTACTGTAAACATACCTATTACTGTAGCTAACTTAAACAATGACGACGAGGAAGACACTATTGTAAACCAGGCCGGCCATTATATAGCCGTAAGTAATCCTTACGCCTCGCCTATTAGCGTTTCTGAATTCTTTAGCCAAAATGCAGCGGTACTTGAACCGGGCAACGGTATTTACTTCTGGAGGAAGAAAAATGACTCTGAAGCCAACAGCTACTCTTGCCTTACCATGGCAGCATTTACAGAGAACGAAGCCATAGGCGGCGATCTTAACAGCGAATACTATACCAGCCCAGACGAAGATGTATACAATCAAAACTGGATTATATCGCCAGGACAGGGTTTTCTTGTAAAGCTTAAAGAAGATCTTGCAACTACCGCTACCGTTAAATTTACTAACAGCATGCGTAAGCCAGCCGGTATTGCAGGGCAGCCGTTTTTTAAAACGGCAAACAACAACAATACACCTGTTCGCTCTAAGCTATGGCTAAACCTTAGCAATGCAAACAATGCCTTTAGCCAGGCGGCATTAGTATATACCCCAGAAGCTACGTTAGATCTTGACTATGGCCTTGACGGTAAAAGCATGAGCGGCGGTAATGCAAAACTATATTCGGTTATGGCAGGCACAAACCTATCGGTACAGGCAAGGCCGGCATTTGAAGCCAGCGATGTAGTACCTATGGGCTTTAGTGTTTCGGCAGCAGGCCAGTACACTATAACACTTGACCATGTAAATGGCGTATTTAGTACCGGCCAAAACATTTATCTTAAAGATAACCTGAACGGTACTATGGCTAACCTAAGTCAAAACCCTTACATTTTTGCTACTGATGCAGGTACATTTGACACAAGATTTGAAGTGGTATATGCCCCTAGTACCCTGGGTAACCAAACACCTGAACTGACTAATACTGTAGTAGTATACAAACAAAATGGCGCTATAAATATTGCTACAGGCGCTACAGAAATGACCGACGTAACGGTGTATGACATGCAGGGCAGGATACTGTACAACAAAGGCAGCATTAATGCTACCGAGGCTACCGTTAACAACCTTAACATTGCCCAGCAGATTATAATTGTTGAAATAAATACGCTCAGCGGAAAAGTGAGCAAGAAGATACTTTATTAATTGTCCCCACAAAGTAAAGATTGCTATTTTTAAAATTCCCTGCGGTACTGCCGCAGGGAATTTTTTTTGTAAATAATTTCTGCAAGAAAAGTAATTCGTCGATTTTTTAATTAATATTATCGCTATCAGTCAATTAAAAAATCACAGCGTTATATCCATTTTTACATTTGCTGCTCTATGAAAACATATGTAGCAGATATAATTCCGAAGATTGAACGGTTTTCGCAAAGGCTTGACAACATAACCATGCTGGTAAACCATCATTGGGTAGTGCTTGATGAACTGGCGCAGTCTAAAACGGTTTATATTTTTAAGAGTAACGGCGAACTTATAATTGCCGTTAACGGTAAGGTAGAAAAGGCCAGATGGGAGTACCTGGGCAATAATGCCCTCCTTATTGATATAAAGGAGCAATCTTATTTATTTAGGCATGGCTTTTTTGACAGGAATATTTTAGCGCTTAAACTTGACAGTGCTAATGAGTATGCCGTTTTAGTAAACGAAAACCGCTATCAAAACGAACTTAACACCATAGCAGCGGTGCTGGATTTTTTAAACCAAACTTACAGTATAGATGCCGGAACACCAAACAGCCTACCGGGGCAGCTGATAACTACCTATTATGTTACTTATATGGGAGAGAGCTACTCGCTCAGGATGGGGACGTACAGAGAATATAAAATAAAGCTATCAAACGGGCTGGCTTTTACCATGTTTAAGAAAAAATCGAATGGCAAATATTTTATTTACCATGAGAAGCAACTGATAACATTCCAGAATAAATCGACCTGTATTGATTATATCGAAAGGCAATCGGCTTAAATACCGAAGAGTTACATCCCGCTCCTAATTGCCTCAACAGGATCAAGCTTAGCAGCAGAG
>JAZKDS010000137.1:0-1050 GCA_040387455.1 Bacteroidota bacterium | reverse complement strand
CCAAGAACCTTAACTATAAAAGTGATAGATATTTAATAAAACTATTGTTCTAATATTTCTTTTATGTGAGGCAATAAAGGTTTATAAAAAAGCAATAATAATAGTTCTTCTTCAGGTAACGACACACTTTTTATAGTATTAACAACGTCATGCCTTATCAGATACCTCCTGCGCCTTTTCATTTTTTTCAAATTATTTATCCCATAGTCTAAGAGCATCAGCATTTCTGATTTCTTCATGTCGCTATAGATTTTTATTCTGATACCAAAATCATTAAAGCGAGCCTCTTCTCCATAATACTCATATCCTATACCATAACCTGCTAAGTCGTCATACGCTAATTCATAACCTAATTCTTTTTCTTTTACACCTTCAAATATCAAATATACAGATGGCAATTTTTTATTGTTGTAATACTGCTGAATATAATTTTCGCAAAGCCACGCATATTCATGCTTCATGACGCTATCTTTGTCGCTGCTGGAACTCTCATATACAATATGATTTGTTTGAAAAGTATAACATTGCCCGTAACTTTCACCAGCAATAAGTAATGCCGCTATCATTATTATACTTAGTTTTTTAAACAATATATCCTGTACCTTCATTTGAAAAATATTATGTATGGAAATATATAAAAGTCGAAAATTTCACGTGGTAACTCAAGCGTTTAGCATACTCTACCAACTTTAAAACTAAAAACCTACATCCCGCTCCTAATTGCCTCAACAGGATCAAGCTTAGCAGCAGAGTTTGCCGGCAGTATGCCTGACAATAACCCTATAAGGGCCGATAAGCTGGTACCCAGTATAATATTGCCAGCACCTAATACAAACTCAAAATCGAGCAGTTTTGTAGCTAAAGTTGCCACACCCCACACCATAAGCATGCCCACGGCCCCACCAATAAGCGAAAGTATAATGGCTTCAAACAAAAATTGCAGCAGTATAAAACGGCTTTTGGCACCCAGCGCTTTTTGTATACCAATTATGTTAGTACGCTCTTTAACCGATACAAACATAATATTGGCAATACCAAAACCACCTACAA
>JAZKDS010000136.1:0-1697 GCA_040387455.1 Bacteroidota bacterium | reverse complement strand
TCAAAATAAGAGGTTCAAAGGTTTTTGAGAGGCGACTTACCATTAAAAATCGGTTATTATGCCGGTAAACGGCTTTATAACCAGGGTATTTAAGAGAAATAGGGAATATGAAGGTTGTAAGTAATGTACAATGACAGTCATATTACCATTTGAAATGCAATTGTCCTAGTGGTTACAGCTTGAAGCATATTTTAAGGAATGATCTAACATAGGATATTATTGTTTGATAATGTAAAGGCTGCTGGTATTTAGCAGGGCTTTTTTTTATCTACGGGCTTTAAAATAGTCGCTAAATGCAGTACAGTTGCTTGTAAGGTCACTATAATATGCGCCATATTGCTTTTTTAACTGATCATCATATTTATTTCCTCCAGGTTTAAGTTCATAACGATAGTTTATTTGCCAGTTTTTATCGTATGCATAATAGATGTTGTTCTTTTCACATTCTGACATCATACGTAAGCACAAGGCCTTAAATTTTTCAGTCTTAGCGTATTTATAAGCCAGCTTATAATACATGAACGCTGTTTTGTTTCCAAAAAAATCATCATCATCCGGCAGGTTAGTTTTAGACTGGCTTACAGACATAAATCTTCGTCGCATATTCCAGGCATTCCCGTTGTAACTCATATTATAGTAACAATTGGCAACTTCAAAATAGTATAGATCTCTGTTCCTTTCTGTTGCGTTATTTGCTTTCTCGAGCAAACGGATAAGGTTATCCATGATGTAAGCACGGTTTACCTTTTGTTTTTTATCATATTTTCCGGTAAACTCAGGTGTCCCCTTGATCTTATAGAACGGGTTTTCATCAAAAATGTAATCTGTTTTTGGATTTATATTTTTAAAAGCATCACGGGCCTTAGCTAAATTATTTTCCCTTAAGTATTTTGTACCCAGGATGCGATAAAATTCATGCTCATTATTGATTGTGCCGGCATACAGCCATTTCTCAAAAGCGCTCTTTTTCGTAGCCTTTTGTACATCGGCTATAAGTGCTTTAACCTGAGGTATTGTGTAACAGGCATCCATATAGGCCAAATATTCCCAGTAATAATCACTATACATGCTTGTTACATTATTTTTTGCTTTCCAGTGTACAATGTCATTCCAGTTATCGGAATCATCATTTTTAATTTTTGAATATAAGAGCGCTGCTAACGTTGTATTCCCTTTTTCTTCCAGCTCACGACCCAGTCCAAATATATATTTGTAATTACCCTTTTTATACTGTTCTATCAAAATTGCTTCAGTCTCTTTAGGTATTTGTGCATTGCCCTGCTTTTGGACTGCTATAAGCACCATGCCCTTTACCAGCTGTAACGGGGCATACAGTATATTATTTTTTCCTATGGCTTTTTCAGCCATCATTAGTGCTTTAACCGATGTACTATTATCCTGTGCCATAAATGCCACATAAGCTTTTGCGAGCTGCCATAACCCAGGATTATCCGTTTTAGAAAAATCAACACTGTTTATAAAACCTAAAACTTCGCCGGCATACTGCCTGTCTGTCTTAACACGGGTAAAAATTCGCTGTGCATTATTATTCTCCCAATAGTCAGCACGTGTCGAGGGCTCAAATAACGAATACTGGGGTGTTAGTATCCAGTCTTCCATTTAGTTTATTTCGCGCAAAAGCATAAATCCAAGCCCATGTGCGGCCGGATTGTTTTGGTATATGTTTTTAAGGTAAG
>JAZKDS010000135.1:0-3981 GCA_040387455.1 Bacteroidota bacterium | reverse complement strand
TGTGGGTAAATATCCGTACAAGCAATATTCTGTTATACAGGGTGGCGACGGCGGTATGGAGTATGCTATGTGTACCCTTATTACCGGCCACCAGTATGAGGGGCTTGTAAGCGTAACCACGCATGAGTTTGGCCACTCTTGGTTTCAGCACATACTGGCCAGTAACGAGAGCAAGCACGCCTGGATGGATGAGGGCTTTACCAGCTATATAGAAGAGCTGGCTATTGCCACTATTATGCCATCGCCGGGGCAAAAAGGACCGGATTTCAACGGTTTTTATAACGCTTATTTTAACCTTGTAAAAACCGGTAAAGAGCAACCCATGACCACGCACTCTGACCGTTATGACCTGAACAGGGCTTACACGGTAGGATCTTATATAAAGGGCGAGATATTTTTAGCACAGCTGGGCTATGTAATAGGGCAGGACAAGCTGGCCCAAACCATTAAGCGTTATTATAACGACTTTAAGTTTACCCACCCTGCGCCAAACGACATTATGCGCACGGCAGAAAAAGTGAGCGGCGCCGAGCTGGACTGGTACCTTACCGACTGGACACAAACTACTAATACTATTGATTACGGTATTAAAGAAGTTGCAGATAACGGCACCGTTACCTTAGAGCGCATCGGGCGCATGCCTATGCCGCTTGATATTTTAGTTACCTACCAGGATGGTACACAGGAAAGTATTTATGTGCCATTACAAATGATGCGCTATATAAAAGACAACCCTAACCCGGCCATTACGCGCACGGTACTGCCTGATTGGGACTGGGGCCACTCAACTTATGCCTTTACCCTGAAACAGCCTAAAACAGCCGTTAAATCGATAACCATCGACCCGGAAGACCTTATGGCCGATGTGAACAGGGATAATAACGTGTATGCTAAGAAATAGTTTACAGTTCGCTGTTTATACTTAACAGCAGCTTCATTCAGAGTAAAAGCGGTAATCTTAGGGATGCCGCTTTTTTATTTAACAAAAATTGATAGTTTTTCGATAAATAATTGCTGTATTTTTTTAGAAACGTAATGACTTTTTATTAGGTTTGTTAAAAATAACCAACATGAAAAAATTCTTCTCAATTGTTTTATTGTGCCTGGCACACAATGTTATGTTTGCCCAGATGGGCCTGGGTAAACCGGAAGATATTAAGGAAGTTGCCGCTAAGCCCCTGCTTGTAGTATTGGATGTTGAAAACCCCAAGACCATAAAAAAACTGGAGAAAAAGCCCTTAGAACTACAGCAGTATCGCGAAGACGTTGCCGCATACAATAGTGGTGTTAAGGCGGCTTTTAAAAACACATGGACGTTTAGCAAAGAGGTAAAGTATGTAACCCAGGATGGCCTGGATAGCATAATGGATGATAAAAGCAAGAAAAAGCTGTATGCCTTTTTTTCGCCAACCATACACAGGAGTTATTCTTCGGCAAGTGCGGGAGAAGCAGCCATACCCAATACGTATTCGCTGGATATTGGGCTTACTGACCAAAAAATGCCTGTATATAGCATTATGTTCAGCAGCGTTAAGCCTACCGAGGGTGATCTTACATTTGTTATACAGCAATGTGAAGCCTATTTTAAACAGCGCCTTGAAAAGAAAGACCAAAAGACAAAGGAGGTTGTTGCAGAGATACTGGCCAAATCGCCCATGCTTAAAGAAAAGACACTACTTATTGATAAAGATGCCGTTAATAAAAACCTGGTAAAGGATATTGCACAAGTATATAAATACAAATATGAGCTTTGTTCTAAAGAAAAGATAGACAATGCCATAACCGCTAAAGATGCTAACTATGTATATATAAAAAACCTGCCGGTATTGCAGGTGGCCGACAGGAACCTTACCAACCGTAAAGATTATGCGCCCACAGTGGCACAGATGCACTATATGCAATTTGTGGTTTATGCCCTTGACGGCAGTAGGGTATCTATGATAGACGGGATGAATAGTGATGGCAAAACATCTAAAAAAGATATACAAAACCTTTCTGAGCATATAGAAGGAAAATAGAAAAGTATTCAGTGAGTAGTGGCTTCACTCATAGTAAAAGCGGCATTCTTAAGATGCCGCTTTTTTGTAAATTGGACGTATGAAAAGTGTCTTTATATTATTATTTATTGTATTAATTTCCTGCAAAAGTTTACAGCGGAAAGAGGTCTATGGTACCTATATTTCAAATATAGATGATTTTCATACAGAAGCTATTTTTAATAAAGACAGTTTTAATTTTAGTGTAAAGGGCCATTTGTTCGATATTAAAAGCGCAGGCACTTGGAAATTAAAAAACCACAGCCTGTATTTGTTGAGTGATATTAAATATAAAACCGATTACATAACTGTTGAAGAAAAAACAATCCCTCATGAGGGTTATATACAGGTTTTAGATGCTGACAGTTATCCGCTTGCCGGAGTATCTGTCTATTTAAATGAATCGCCCAACGCTTTAATCAGCGACGAAAATGGCAGGATTTCTTTAGCAGAAAAGCCTATAGTCTGTTTTGAAGTAGCATATATAACGCTCTCTAAAATGCGGTATTCCATAAAAGATACCAACACAAACATTTGGATAGTAACGGTGTTCGAGCAAGATCCAACTGGTAAAAAATATTTTGATATTACAAAGTGGAGATTTACAACAAATGGTATAAAAACGGAACATAACATCATGCTAAAAAAAATCTATTAAAAAACCTCCAGCTATGGCAGTTGGAGGTTCTTAAGAAAGGGCAGGCAAAATAGATAAAAAAACCTGCTCCTAACTGTGGAAATATATATAAATAGGCGCTAAAAAGTATTAGGATTTTTTAGCAGGGTCAGCTTTTTTAGGTGCTGCGGTTTTAGCAGCTTCAATTTTTTTAGGCTCAGCTGGAGGCTGCATATCAGGCGTTGCCGGTGTAGCAGGTTTTGCTGCCTCTTTTTTAACTGTAGCGGTTTGTGGCGCTGGTACTGGTGTAGGTGTAGCTGGTGTAATTTTTGCCGGTTGCTCTGCTTTAGCCGGTGTAGTTGGTGCTGCTTGTATTGTTGGTTCCTGCGCCATTGCTACAACTCCTGTTAGCATAAGTACGCTTAAAAATAAATTTTTCATGTGTATTCGTTTTATAATTTCAATTGTTGTCAGATACCATAGTAAAGACAAGATTGATGCCTAAAAGCCAAAGGCTGGTAATGATACACTGAAATGGGTTATTTTATTCTTTGAAAATCAGCAAGTTATATTAAAAATTTTAACTCATGCCAATATATTTTTTCATTGAGAAATTTGTGGCAAATTGGGGATTTTCGTGGATTTTTTGTAGAAAAGGGTATAAAAAATTGGGAGTTGCAGGTTGAGGTATACATAATATACCCTTCAACCTGCAACTCCCGGCCTTTATAATGTGTAAGAAAAAGAATTACATCATTGCACTAATACGGATGCTGCCTTTTACCAGTGCCATGGCACGTATATCGGCAAGAGATACCTCTTTATCCTGGTGGTGCGGGTTTTCACTGGCCAGTATTACATGGCCTTTGCGTTCGCTGCGCCTAATGTATTTAACGGTAATATATTCTTCGCCACCTATATTAACACCCAGCAGGTACATTTCGCCCCAAAAAATGCCATTGGTTATATCTTCTATTATTTTATACATAATAATATCGCCGCTGTTAAGCAGCGGGTACATACTGTCTCCTGTTACATACAGGGCACCGTCGCACCTGGGCAGCTGAGGTATAGAAATGTGGTCTACCGGTTTCAGGTTTTTAGCGTCGCTAAATAAGGGCACAATTCCGGCCACAGCCTCAAGGTCATACAAGGGTATTTGCTGGCTGTCCAGCGTGGTGTCGGTCTTTAAGCGAAAGGTTTGCACACCGCTGCGGTTTTGCACTGCCTCGAGCATCATTTCCCCTTTGCCGGTAAGCAGCCATATTGGGTTTATATCTTTATATATTTCAAGTATGCGCTCCAGTACATTGCTGCCTAAGCTTTTAC
>JAZKDS010000134.1:0-14571 GCA_040387455.1 Bacteroidota bacterium | reverse complement strand
TCAGGAAAACACCACATACCAGCACCTCATCAATAATCATGTTATTGGTGTTTACCTGCCCGGTGCTAACAAGAAACTGAATGGTTTCATTAGAAAGTACATCGTCTATAACCTTAAACAATGCCTCCTGGTTGATGTATCCGCCCGCGTTAAACACTTTATTTTTAATGCTTTTTAAAAGAATTAGGTAGGTAGCCGGGGTTGCCTCGCCCGAAGCCGGGTTTTGGCCGTAATAGTTTTTGTGGTGGCCTTTGGTAAAATCGTAAGCATTTCTCTTGGCTGCATCGCCAATAATGATGTAAGCTTCCGATATCTCCTTAAACCGTTCTTCGCTGGCCGGTGCGCCGTTATTTTTATCGGGGTGGTATTGTATGGCAAGCTGCCTGTAGACTTTTTTAATGTCAGCCTGAGATGCTGTGGGGGTTACGCCAAGTATGTTGTAGTAATCTTTCATTTACAATCTCAACACGATTTAAAGGGGCAATGTACAAATTTTCTTTAAAAGCCCATACTTAGACGAACACCTTTAAGATTGAGTGAAGCTTAAACTTTAAACCTGAACAAATTACTCCTTAGCCCATTGCTGCAATCTTTTTTTATTTCCTGTAAGGCTGCCTATCATAAAAAATTTGTTTTTTGCCAAAGCCCTCGATTCAGTAATGAGTTCTTTAACCACACCCTCTTTGCCGATGTAGTTTGAGTGTAAAAAATAGCTGCCCGTAGCATCTTTAACCACATAGCCGGTATGGTAATCAAGCCCTATTATGTAAACCGAATTTACCGGTTGGGTATCCATATAAGTCGCGAAATTTTTGATGCCGTTAAAGGTATTGATGTCTACACACAGCTTTTTTATCATGGTGGCCGATACATCCTGTGCCAGCTTTACGTTATCTATCTTAAAACCCAGGTCGGCCAGGGTGTTGGTCACAAAATAACCGCAGGCAATGGTGCCTTCGTTCGGGGTGCGGGTCATGCCATAAAATGCCCACGGCGTGCCCTGCCAGTAGCTGTAAATATCATCATTAACCAGGTGGAAGAAATATTCAGAAAGCTCCGCATACGGCTTGTTAACCAATTGTTTTTTATTCAGGGTTACCGAGTCTTTAAAGGCAGTGTAGTCTCTTACGTCTTTAAACGTAGGTGTGGCATCGGCAAGAAGCTGCTGTTTATCATTTTTACAAGCAAGCAGGAAAAGAAGAGGTAAGAGGAGTAAGGCTGATTTCATAAGTTAGTGGTTTTATATACTAACTGTGGGTGAGGGGAAGATATTGTATTAAAGGTTGTTATCCGCCATTGAATCCCAAAAATCAGTATCCATTTTCTTAATTTCAATAGTTTGTTCCACTTGCATACCTAATCCATAGTCATAAATATAAGCAGCTAAATCTTTTCCGTCAATTAAAACAACCGTCGTATTTCCAAAAAGGTTTTCAACATATTCCATTGCCCCTTTTGAGAAATAGGAAGTTGTTATAAACACGCCTTTATTAGATTGGGCCACGGCTAAAGCACCCACAAATTTCTGAATTTCTTCCCGCCCTACTGAAATGTCTAAACGGTATCTCTTAGCTTGAATATTAATTCTGCCAAACCCAAGTATATCTTCTTTGATAACACCATCAATTCCACCGTCATTAGACATTTTTGTAACTAAACCTGAGTTTTTGACTTCTCCTCCATACCCCATCCTTTGTAAAAGCAATACAACGAGCTTTTCAAAAGCTGCAGGTGTTTTATTTAGAATTGTATTTAATATTTCTTCATATGTAGAACTACGAATATTATTAAACGAAGTATATAACTTTTCCTGAGGCGTTAACCTATCATTTATTTCTACAATGGTAATTTCAGGATTTTTGTTGGGCTTTTTGGATTTATCTCTTTTAGCAACTTCTTTATCAACATAGTCATTAATACTTTCAGGGGTTCTAGATTTAAGCATTGTAAGGCCTTGCTCGCTAATCTTATATATACCTCTTCCAGGCTTATTAAGTAGTCCAGCCATATTCAAATAGCTTAAAGCCCAGGAAATTCTATCATAAAAGATATGTCCATTTCCAGACGGATACATTTCGTTTGTTTCATCTTCTGTTAGTTGAAATTCATTTGCTAATGGCTCAAGAAAATCACGTAATTTCATAGACCGTCCATCGGATAAAAGGGTTAACGCTGAAATTCGCAACTCGTCATATTTTGGGATAGCCATTTTACTATAGGTTTAAATGTATAATCAATTTGAATTTGAATGAAGAAAAACGGAGCAAGTAAATTCGTACTACATTTATAAATGTATAAAATATTATTGAGATTCCTTAACTCCGCTACGCTGCGTTCGGAATGAATGGTGAAGCTTAACCTTAAACAAAATCTTCTTACTTCATCACAATCCGGGCGGTTTCCTGTGCTATGCCAATAGTAGCAATGCTACCGCTGTTAAAGTGCAGGAAGTCGGTTTCAATACCATCGCTAAAAATCACGCCGTTGGCAGGCATCAGCGATTCTATAGTAAGCAGGTGCCTGTTTTTAATAATGCCCGCCGTTATATCGGTCTGGGTGCGTATGCTTTTAAAAGGCTCCCTTACGGCAAACAGCAGTTCATCTTCTTGAAGCTTTGGCTTTTTAGGTTTTATTTGCTTTTCAAAAAGGCCGGTAATGCCATAGGCCATATTAAAAACCGAGCTCAGCCATCCGGTGCTGCCGGCGGTGGTAGATACAATAAGCCCGCTGGAAGAATGCTCTTCGCTTTTGCTGTTATATGAAATTTTGTATCGCGCCGATACATGCGATGCTGCCCCAATAAATAGGTCGTTAAAAGCAAGCAGCCTTTGGCCGTCATTAAGCCGGGCTTCGGCAAACCGCCTTGTTTCGGCCTGGTATTTATTGAGCAAAACGCTCTCTACCCCGCTAATAAAATTTGTAGTATCAAAGGGTAACAGCACGCCATCATAGCGGTCTTTATCCGGGTTTACCGCAATTATAGGTATCCCTTTAGAATATTTTGCCGTATTGGCCACAAGCCCGTCCTGGCCTATAACCACAATGAGATTTTTTTCAGAAAAAATAAATGACGGCATATAAACCCTTTCTACCGTTTTGTGCTTTATAATTACCGAAAGTTGTGTTTGCAGCGCGTTTAAGGACTGGTGAAAAATTTCGTGCTCAGCCTCATAATCTTCAAAATTACCCCCCAGCCTTTCTATATAAAATTTGGCCTGTGCCTTAGTATTGAAGCGTTCAATTAAAGATTCGAGCCTTGTTTTATTTTTTACAATAATGGCATATTCTATACTCATTTGCGGCTGTCTTTCTTATCGCTCAATATAGAGTCTAACAAATCAGGGCTAATATTCAGGTTGCCTATTTTATGGGCATTTTCAGCAAGTTCCCTAAAGGCCAGCGAAATATTAAATCTAGGGTCGGGGTTATTGTTAAGCGCCGTAAGTGTTTTCCAGTCCATATCTTTATATGGCTTCAGAGTAGTTTCTATCACATAACCCTTTGTTTCAGCTTCAATTTTATCGTTGGCGGTTTTTTGCTCAATAAATTCCTTACGCTGGTTTTCTACAGCTATATCGGCCTCCAGTTTCATCTCGCGGAGCCTGCGGGTGTTTTCAGCTTTCAGCACATCGCTTTCCATTTTCTTTTCGGTAATCTGCTTTTGTTTTTCCTCAACGGCAATTTCAGTATTCAGCTCAGATTCTTTTATCTTCCGTTCCTGTTCTACCGCAAAGTTCCTGCGTTCATATATGGCCTGGTCTGCCTCCTGCTGTAGTTTTTCACGTGTTTCGGTTTCCAGCGCACGAGACATTTCGGGTGTGGCCTGTATGGCCAGTATACTGGCCCCTAAAATTTCAATGCCCAGCATGGCTATTGCCTGAGATGATTTAAGCCCTTCCAGTATGTTTTCTTCAATTTTTTTAGCCGAGCGTATGGCTTCCTTAAGCTTTATGCTGTGTATATAGGCCGATGTAGCCGTCTGTGCCTCGTTAATAATACGTTGGTTCAGTTTTTCTATGTCGTTCTTCTTGTATAACCCGTTATCATTTACGGTAAAATCCAGTACATCGGCAAGCGTTTTAGGGTCGCTTATCTTGTAGCTTATCTGTCCCTGGATGGAAACCGACTGGTAATCGTTAGTCGATTCGCTAAAAATAAAAGGCAGGTCATTACTACCCATGGGTATAGCTACAATAGAACTATTTGGCGCAAAGTAAAAGAAAGATAAGCCGCGGCCTTCTCGTATGATGCTTCCGTTCTTAAAATGCAGCACATAGGTCATCGAGTCGAATTTGATGTGTGTTATCCCGAACATAGGTTGGTTTGTTGTTGGTTTAAATATTAACTGCTCTACAGGCTAAAATTAGTAAATTACTTACAAAGAAACTTCAACTGTATTACACTATAGTGATAAAAAAGCGGAGCAAGAAAACTCTTACTCCGCTTATAAATGTATAAAATATTTTTGAGATATATGATTTTGAGATTGCCACACTCCGCAAGCTCCGTTCGCAATGACAGCACGTGAAGAAAGGACTCGCATTATTCTAGCCTGAGTGAAGCTGCCCCCTCTCCTTTGGAGAGGGGCTGGGGGTGAGGCTTAAAGCTTCTCCCTCAAATATTCACCTGTAACACTCTTAGGATTTTTAGCCACCTCTTCAGGGGTGCCAAAAGCCATCAGGTGCCCACCGTTCTCACCGCCCTCAGGGCCAATGTCAATAATATAGTCGGCGCATTTAATCAGGTCAAGGTTATGCTCGATTACGATTATGGAATGCCCTTTTTCAAGCAGCGCCTCAAAACTGGCCAGCAGTTTCTTGATATCGTGAAAATGCAGGCCCGTGGTAGGTTCATCAAACACAAACAGCGCCTTGTCTTTAGTAGCGCCCTTAACCAGGAACGATGCCAGCTTAATGCGTTGCGCCTCGCCACCCGAAAGGGTAGAGGATGACTGCCCCAGCTGTACATAACCCAGGCCAACATCCTGTAGGGGTTGCAGCTTGGTCATGATCTTGGTTTGCTTGTGTTCACTAAAAAACGCCACGGCATCATCAATGGTCATGGTCAGGATATCGTCAATATTCTTGCCCTCAAAAGCAACTTCGAGTATTTCTTTTTTAAAGCGCTTCCCGTTACAAGTTTCACACTCTAAGTGCACATCGGCCATAAACTGCATTTCAATAGTAACCTCGCCATCGCCTTTGCAGGTTTCGCAGCGGCCGCCATCAACGTTAAACGAAAAATGCTTGCTCTGGTACCCGCGTATGCCCGACAGTTTTTGTTTTGCAAAAAGGTCACGGATATCATCATACGCCTTAATATAGGTAACCGGGTTAGAGCGCGAACTGCGGCCTATAGGGTTTTGGTCAACGTATTCAATATGCTTAATGTGGCCGTAACTGCCGCGAAGCTCGGTGAACTGCCCGGCTTTTTCACCCACGCCTTCCAGTTGTTTTTGTATGGCAGGGAACAGTATTTTTTTAACCAGCGTACTCTTGCCACTACCCGAAACACCCGTAATTACCGTTAAACAGTCGAGCGGAAAAGTAACGTCTATGTTTTGAAGGTTGTTTTCGCGTGCGCCTATAACTTCAACATGGTGTTTAAATTTGCGGCGTTTTTTAGGTACACTTATTTCCATCTGGCCATTAAGGTATTGGGCCGTAAGCGAGTCCGATTTTAGTATCTCAGCATACGTGCCCTGTGCCACCAGTTCGCCACCATGCGTACCGGCTTCGGGCCCTATGTCAATTATCATGTCGGCCATTTTCATAATGTCCTCATCGTGTTCTACCACAATTACGGTATTGCCAAGGTCACGCAGGCCAATGAGCACTTTAATAAGGCGCTCGGTATCTTTAGGGTGCAGGCCAATAGAAGGCTCGTCTAAGATGTACATACTGCCCACAAGGCTGCTGCCCATTGATGTTGCCAGGTTAATCCTTTGGCTCTCACCACCCGATAGCGTAGCCGAACGTCGGTTTAGCGTCAGGTAACTCAATCCGACTTCCTGCAAAAAGCGCAGGCGGTTGTTTATTTCTATAAGCAGCCTTTTGGCTACTACAGCATCATATTCATTCAGCTCCAGCGCTTCAAAAAATTGCGCCAGGTTTTTTATCGGTAAATCCACAAGGTCGCTTATGGTGCGGCCGCCTATCATTACATAATTGGTTTCCGGGCGCAGGCGCTTGCCTTTACACTCGGGGCATTTTGTTTTGCCACGGTAACGGCTCAGCATTACGCGGTTTTGTATCTTATAATTTTTTTCTTCCAGCTCCCTAAAAAACTCATTAAGGCCGGTAAAGTATTTGTTGCCCGTCCATATCAGGTTACGGTCGGTTTCAGATAACTGAAAATAAGGCTTGTGCACCGGGAAGTCAAACTTGTGACTGTTTTTAACCAGTTCGTCACGGTACCAGCCCATGCTCTCGCCCCTCCACGGGAAGATGGCATTTTCATAAACCGATAGCGCCGTGTTAGGTACCACAAGCTCTTCGTCTATACCTATAATGCTGCCATAACCTTCGCAGGCAGGGCAGGCACCATATGGGTTATTAAAGCTGAAAAGGTGTACGTTAGGCTCTACAAACGTAAGCCCGTCCAACTCAAAATTATTGCTAAAGGGCAGGCGGTTGCCACTGCCCACATCCTGTAAAAATGCTGTGCCCTTACCTTCATAAAATGCAGTTTGCACAGCATCGGCCAGGCGGTTATAAAATTCTTCTTCGTCCTTCACCACAATACGGTCTACTACAAGCAGCACTTCTTTATTGGTAAAGTCAACCTCGGCAATATCGTCAAGGCGAAGGGTTTCGTTATCTACTAAAATACGGGCAAAACCCTGTTGCAGCAGTACGCCCAGTTTTTCTTCAATAGTGCGCCCTTTTTCGGTATGCACGGGCGAAAGCAACAGCCAACGGCTATCGGGCTCAAAGCCTTTTACGGCTGTAACCACATCCGTCACTGTGTCCTTTTTAACCTCACGACCTGAGACAGGCGAATAGGTGCGGCCCACACGCGCAAACAGCAGCTTCATGTAGTCATAAATCTCGGTGCTGGTGCCCACGGTACTGCGGGCATTTGTGGTGTTTACCTTTTGCTCTATAGCAATAGCAGGGGCAATGCCCTTTATATATTCTACCTTAGGTTTATCTAAACGGCCCAAAAACTGGCGCGCGTAAGATGAAAGGCTCTCTACATAACGGCGCTGGCCTTCGGCATACAGGGTGTCAAACGCAAGGCTGGACTTACCCGAGCCCGAAAGGCCCGTTACCACCACCAGCTTGTTGCGGGGTATGGCTACGTCAAGGTTTTTAAGGTTGTGCAGCTGCGCACCTTTTATAAGTATGTTTTTCTTAGGTTCGAGGGTAGAAAAATCAGTCTTTATCATGGCAAAAATTGAATAGGCAAAGATACAGGTTTTGAGGGAGATTTTTGTTAAGGGATTGAGAAGGGTTTTATTATATTTGAATTATGGAAAATGCTGACTTTATAGCAATACTATCTTACAAAGCTACAAATCAAGGAGGAAGGAAAACATATGCTAAATCAGGTATATGGCTACTTATAAAATTCCCATTTGAAAATGGATTGTTTGGTGGGTTACAGTTTTTTTATGATGTGGATATTGTACAACCCGGCGGAGAGGTTAAAGCTGATATAAAGTTATTTATCTCAGATTATTTTGAAGGAAAGCTTGATGAGGGATTAGAATTTGAGTTTTATGAGGTCCCTAAGCTGACCGGCACCGGAAAAATTATAAAAATTACGAATAAGAAGCTTATAAAGAATAAAATATAATAATGTTGACCTCAATGGAAACATTTTATCTGACCAAAGCAGAACCCTATAAAGGTTGCCTGTTAGCTTTGCGCGATATTATTATTGGTATAGATAAAAACGTAACAGAAACCATAAAATATGGTATGCCATGCTTTTGCTACAAAAACAAAATGTTTTGTTATTTGTGGACCGATAAAAAAACAGATGAACCTTATATTTTGATGGTGGAAGGCAAGCATCTTAACCACCCAAAACTGGAAGCGGGCAACCGTGCAAGAATGAAAATCTTGTGGGTTAACCCAAATGCCGATATTCCTGTGGCTGTCGTGAAACTGATTTTGAATCAGGCACTTGATTTGTACCGCAATAGTACAATTAAAATCAAATGATCCCCACATATTTTATACTGCCCATCCTATTTTAGGACTAGTCACTATCTCAAAAATTATTTTATTGAAGATACCACCATTTCTTTATCAAACTTGCCAAAGGTTACCGGCGATTGCTTGGGGTTTTTAGCATGAACCTGGTTATAAACATAATTATGTAGCTCAAATATGGTTACACTTTTGTCTTTGTTAGCATCCGCACTCCCTTCAAGGCCGTCTATCAGGTGGTAGCTAAACAGGCCCATTTTTAGTTGAGGCATTTCAATACTTAACTCGTTTGCGCTACTCGCCGTCATAATGGCTACCTCAAGATCCTGAGCTGCTTTTGCAGGCTGTTTAGGTTCGGTTTTGTCTTCAACTTTTTTAAATTCTTTTTCTTTTATACTACCGGAATGGCAGGCATCGGCAAAAATCATTTTGGTTTTGCATTTAGCCGATTTCATTATGTCTTGCAGTTCAGTATAATAAAGCAGGTTATAAACCTCCTGTGTGTTTGGGTTATACACGCCATCATGTGGCACAAGAGCCCCCTCTGTACCATGGCCCGAAAAGAAGAATATAACCCTGTCATTTTCGCCGGCTTTTGCAAACAGCTGTTTTGCATAATATATAATATTAGCTTTTTTGGCTTTCGAATTTTTTAGCAAATAAATATTTGCTGCCGGTATATTACCACCTTTTTCGCTCATTAAAAAACCGCTGAATTTATCGGCATCATTAATGGTCCAGGTTAAATCTGGGGCTGTATTTTCATACTTATAATCGGCAATGCCCACTATAATAGCATAAGTATTGCCATATGTAGATAACGCCTTTTTATTTGTGGCAGGAAAAAAAGCTGTTGAAATGATATAAGCAATAATAGCCAGCGGTAGGAGTACGATTTTTTTCATGATGCGGTTATTTGAATAGTATTTTTTTAAGTACGAAAATGAGGGACACTAGTAATAATAATGCAACTATATAAAGCACTGGCCTTACAACAGAGTTAGGATTTTCGTGGTGCTCATCATAGTTGTTATTATAAGGTTTAGGCTGGGAAGGAGGTATTGGTTTTGTCACACCAAAGACCGATACAGGCAACCATTCTATTTCTTCATTATTTCCTGATTGCAGTATGTCAGATGTTTCGGCCTCTAACAAAATTGCCGTATTATTATCTTTAGATTCGGCAGCACAAAAATCTTTGATGATAGCAAGCTTTTGCGAGGCATCAATGGTTGTATCACACAATAATGCCACCAGATCATTATCATTCCAGGCCTCAGTAACACCGTCTGAGCAAATAAGAAAAATATCACCTTTCTCAATAGTATCGGCTCTGAATATATCAGGCACAACCGTTTTATTATCGCTATTGGCTATAAAAGCCCTGCTTATACGGTTTCCCATAGGATGTTTGCGACCCTCTTCACGCGTAATTTCGCCCTGTTTTACCAGTTCACCCACAAGAGAATGATCCCACGTATGCCAAGCTTTACCGGCAGCAGGCTTTACCCAGTAAATGCGGCTATCGCCGGCATAGGCCATATATAAGCTGTCGGCAGATGTAAAAATACCGCAAAAAGTTGTACCCATACCTGTGGTTTCGGGCTCATAACCATAGCTTTGGTTAAGTTGCTCCTGCACGCTAACCAACGTTTCCTGAATTGCTTGTTTGGTAACAATAGCAGGTGCATTTTGCGCTATATGGTTAACAATATAATTACTGGCTACTTCGCCCTTTGCATGGCCACCCATACCGTCGCATACTAAATACATGCCATTGCCGCAATAAAGGGCATCTTCCTGATTATCGCGTGTGCCAATATGAGAATAATGATATACTTTCATTTTTTTTCTAAGGTTTAATTACCACGTTTCTCCAAGATCTTTAAGGTGTGTTTGTGCACTTTCGTTGCCTGCTTTTGCCGCTTTTTTATACCATTGCACAGCTGTTTGAGCATCTTTATTTATACCATAGCCGTTTTCATAAAGAAACGCGAGCCAGTTCATGGCATGGTTATTATTTTTATCAGCTGCTTTTTTAAATAACTCAAAAGCTTTTTCAGAATTTTGGAGCATGCCTTCCCCTTTATAATACATTTCTGCAAGATTGGCCATGGCATATTCATTACCCTTGTCAGCAGCAGTTTTATACCATTCAATGGCCTTATCAAGGTTTTTTTCAATACCATATCCTACCTGGTAATAATATCCCGCCATGCTTGCAGCATATATGTTTCCTGCTTCGGCACTTTCTTTAAACCATTTAAATGCTTTAGTATAATCCTGAAGGCAGCCTAAACCATCCTGATACTGAAATGCCAAATTATACATAGCATCCTGATTGCCTTTTGCAGCAGCTTTTTGGTTTAAGTTAAATACAGTAACCATATTTTTTGTTACACCCACACCATCATAATAACAATATGCCAGGCACTGCATGCCAAAGGCCGAACCTAATGCAACCGATTTATTAAAATACTCAACAGCTTTTGCAATATTTTTCGGCATACCATGCCCTTCCTTGTACATAGTGCCTAAGTAGGCATAGGCATCAGGATTGCCCTTGTTAACGGCTTTAGTATAATAGTCTATAGCCACAGCAAAATTTTGTTTAAAACCATACTGCCCGTTTTCATATATAATGCCAAGGCTTACAAGGCTGTAATCTTCGCCCTGCCCTGCCGCGGTAAAATAAAGTTCTATAGCTTTTAAAGTATCTTTTTTTACACTATCGCCTATTTCATACATATAGGCTACATTGCGCTTTGCCCGCGGAAACACATCACTAAGTTTATTAAATATATCAAAGGCTTTTTTGCTGTCTTTTTTTACGCCAAGCCCGCGGTAATACATTCTGCCCATGTATAATTCTGCCTCTTTATTATTTTTTTGGGCAGCCTTGCTAAACCAGTCAAATGCCTCAGTGTAATTTACACATACGCTAAGCTGGTCTTCATAAATCATTTTACCAATAGCCAACTGTGCATCAAGGCTACCTTTTCGGGCGCTGAACTCATAAAAGCTGTAGGCATCATCATATTCTTTTACATCAAAAGAAGCCTTGCCCTGGGCGTTGCAATCTGCAATGGTAGTGCACTGGGCTAAGGCTGGCATTTGCAGCATTAAAAGCCCAAAAAGTATAATTGTGATTTTTTTCATAGAATATCATTTACCATGTTTCACCCAGTTCTTTGAGCTTTTGCTGTGATTTTTCGTGTCCCAGCTTAGCAGCTTTTTTATACCAGTACAAAGAAGATTCCCCATTTTCTGGTGTATTATGCCCATTTTGATACGTAACAGCAATATTATACATTGCTGCGCTATTGCCTTTCTCTGCCGCTTTTTTATACCAGGATAGTCCGGCTGGATAGTCTTGTGGTACACCCATACTATTTTGATACATATATCCTAACCAGTTCATAGCAAGGTCGTTTCCGCCCTCTGCGGCTTTTTTATACCAATTTACTGACGCTGCATAATTTTGCGGTGTACCCTGGCCTTGCCTATACATGTTGCCAATGGTATTCATGGCCGAAACATTTCCTGCATTTGCCGCTTTTTCATACCAGCTTAAAGCTGTTGTATAATTCTGGATTACTCCTTTACCTTCGTTATACAAAAAACCAACCCAGTTCATACAAGAATCATTTCCGGCATCTGCGCCTTTTTTAAACCATGCAATAGCATATTCATAATTTTGAGTTACCCCATTGCCATAATAATACAGTGAGCCTATATTATTCATTGCAGATCCATTTCCTGCATTTGCCGCTTTTTCATACCAGCTTAAAGCTGTTGTATAATTTTTAGTTACACCTTCGCCATCTGCATACAAAGTACCTAACCAGTACATAGATGAACCACTTCCGGCATCTGCTCCTTTTTTAAACCATACAATGGCAGAGTCAAAATTTTGAGTTACACCATTGCCATAATAATACATTGAGCCTATATTGTTCATTGCAGATTCGTTTCCTGCATTTGCGGCTAATGTATACCACTCAAGTGCTTTAGTGTAGTTTTTAGTTATACCCCTGCCCAAAGAATAACTCCTGCCTACATAAAACTGGGCTTCGGCATTACCTTTTCCAGCAGATTTTTCAAACCATTTAAAAGATTCACTATAATCTACCGCTACACTAAGCCTGTTGTCATAAATCATTTTACCAATAATTAACTGTGCATCAAGGTCGCCTTTTCGGGCACTAAACTCATAAAAACTATAGGCATCATCATATTCTTTAGCGTCATACGATGCTTTGCCTTGTGCATTGCACTCGGCTATAGTAGTGCACTGGGCAAAACTGTGTAGTTGCTGCAATAGCAAAATAAATATGATTATAATTTTTTTCATAGTTTATATTATAAGGCGTTACCATTCAGGTCATAATAATCTATAGTATTATTTTCGGTAGTACCCTGTATTTTATTTCCATCTTGTTTTATAAGCTTGTAGCGTGCTGGTATGCGCTCTTCAAACGTACGCGAATCGGCTGTGCCGCGCAATCCGCTATTATTTTTTACCCCAACCATATTGTTACCTATAGGCGCAAAAATTGTTTTCCACTGTTTTTTGCTTGCCTCTGTACTACCTTCATCAATTTCTTCCTGTACCTGATTTTTAAGCGCTATGATATGCGCCCGTTCCTGACTGGCCGATGCAGGTAATGAACTGATAAGCGCGTTGCATTTTGTTAATGCTTTTTTAAGGTTTCCGTCTTCTATGGCCATCCTTATAGCCCCTTCGGCAGCAGCATAGCTTTTTTTCCAGGCATTTGCATCTGGCTGTGTTACTTCTTTTGGTTTTTCATCTAATTGCAGGCTTTTATAAATAGACTCATCATCTGGCTTTACAACAGTGGTATCAACAGCTGTAACCGGTGTAGTATCTACGGCTGGTTTTATTGTATCGTTAATTGTTATGGCAGGTTTTACATCGGCTTTACCCATGCTGCTGTAAACACCAAAACCAATGCCTGCAGCTGCCACTATGCCTATGCCGCCATAAAGTACTGCCTTGTTGCTTTTTTTAGCTGTGGCAGGGCGTGACTCTTTTGGCTCATGTTTTTTAACAGGAGCTTCCTGCTTAGGCTTTACAGGCGCGACAGGTTTTTCTTTAACCGGTTCTTTTTTTGGTTCAGGAGCTTTTATAACCTCAGGTTCCATTATAACGGTGCCCTGGCTGGGCATAGTTTGCTCTACTGCTGGAGGCTCAATTACTGTTTGTTGAGGTGCTACAGTGGTAGCTGCATTACCATTAATTATGCTAAACAGGTCTTCCGCCGATTTAATGCGCTCTTCGGGTTTTTTGATAAGACAAGCCATTACGGCATTTTTCCAGTTGGGCGGCAGTGAAGCCATTTTATTTTCGATATCACCATACAGTATAAGGTCAAAAATTTCCTTTTCCCTTTCAGCACTGCCCGATGCCTGGCTTTGTGGTATAAATAACGGAAGCCCGGTAAACAGCTCATAGGTAATTACACCATAGGCCCACAAATCGGTATTAAGCCTAAGCTCCTGGCCACGCAGTTGCTCTGGTGAGCTATACTCCAGCGTGCCACCACCAAAGCTGTTATCAAAACGACTGTTGCCACCCTGGTCTGCTTTTTTAGAAAGGCCAAAATCAGCAATTTTAGGTATGATTTCTTCGCCGTTTGCCGTCTTACGGATGTGTATCAGTATATTACTTGGCTTCATATCACGATGTACCACACGGTGCTTGTGCAAAAATGCAAGCCCGTTTAGTAACTGAGTGGCAACGGCTGCTTTTTCTTCAGTACCCAGGCGTTTTTCCTTAATAAGGTCTTTCATGTTGCCATGCGGGTAGTACTGAATTAAGGCATAGTCATAAATACCTTGTGGGGTTTCAAACGTATACACCTTTTCATAATTAGCAATATTAGGGTGCGGAGGAAGGTTCTCAATAGCTCGGAACTCATCCATTAGCGAAAACTCTTTGCCGCCCATGGTTTTAACCTCGCTTACCTTTATAGCAATCTCTTTGTCTAATATAGTGTCATACGCTTTGTATACGGTACCAAAGGCCCCGCCGCCCAACTTATCGGTACGCACAGAATATCGGTAGCGTTCAAAAAATTCCTGTTGTGTCATTTTTATAATTGTATCAATTATTTTATGCTTCGTTTACGGACAGTTTTTTATACAGTTGCCTTGTTTGTCGATTTGAAATTCAACGTTATTTAATTTAACTTTAGCACTGCCATCCTGAAATATGCTACCGCTGTCGTATTTTAGAGGGATTACTTCTTTACCATCTGCATTAATGTATCCCCACTTGCCATTAAGCTGTACTTGGGCTAAACCGTCAAAAAAAAGAAATGCCCATTGATATTTAAAAGGAATAACTATTTCGTCATTTTTATTTATATATCCATATTTACCATTATAA
>JAZKDS010000133.1:0-3363 GCA_040387455.1 Bacteroidota bacterium | reverse complement strand
AAATTTGTGTCTGAAAACTTATCGGTTTGGGTTTTGCTTAATGTACACTTCTGTAGCGCCCAGGCCATATTTTTGGTAATCGGCATCGCCAAAGGTAATACCCTCATAACGGCCAAATAAAAAATCGAGTTCGGCTTTAAGGATACCCTCACCCACCCCATGTATAAATACAACTTTTGGCATACGGTTTTGTATGGCAAAATCAAGCTGGCGTTTGGCGGTATCAGACTGTATGGTAAGTATATCATAATTGCTCATGCCGCGTTTGTTAGGCACAAGCTTTTCTATATGCAAGTCAACCTCCAGCACAAAACCATCGCGCTTAGATTTCTTTTCTCTTACAAACGATCGTTTTTTAGGCTCTTCCTTATCTCGTAATACAGACCCCAGGCTTTGCCTAGAAAAGAACGATTTTATTTCGGCTTCGTTATCAATCTTTATCAGCTCGGATTCATCAAACTGAAGCTCAAAACCTTCGCTGGTTTCTATAAGTACTTTATCTTTCTTGTAGCCCTTAACCTTTCCGTTAAAGGAATCGTCAAGTACGGTAACGCTGTCTCCTGCTTTAAACTTCGCCATTGCTGTCACGTTCGTTTTTAGATGGTACTTTACTCATAAGGCGCATAAGCCCTGCCATAAATATCAGTATGGCAGCCACCATAATATACAGGTTTTTTGCCTGCCCGAGCGATTGCTCATACAAGGCTACAAAAGCTGCAGCAAACATTAAAAGGATATAAATGGTTTTCATGTACTAAAAAATTAAGCGGCAAAGGTAACTATTTAAGTTTTATCCTCACAATGCGGTTTTGGCCTGCGGCAATAAGGGTTTTGGCATCAACAAACTGCAGGGTGTGCAGGTCTTTATCTTCCAGTATTTTTTTCCAGGTTGCACCACGGTCAAAACTATAAAAAACACCGTTACCACCTGTGGTTACAAGTTCATTACCATTGCTGCCCGGCACAAACTGCACGCACGATATATATCCGGGGCCGGTGCCATCGGATACTAATGTCCAGGTTTTTCCGCCATCGGTTGTCAGTGCTTTATTTTGTGTATTGCTATTTGGTTTTGTATAATCGCCACCGGCAATAAAGCCAATCTCTTTATCATAAAAATCCATGCTGTAAGCACCTGTAGACTCACCGCCCTGTACTATAGGAGTTTCATAAACCTCCCATTTTTGATTTTCCAGTACAAAGACACGCGATTTTTTTCCTCCCGAGACCATATATGTTTTGCCATCCATCATTACAATATTGCTATTGCTGGCAGCAAAGGCAGCCTCGCCTTTTTCAAACTTAGGCAAAAAAGAAGGGGTTGTTCTTTTCCAGGTGGCGCCGCCGTTAGTGGTGGTCAGGATATCCGGGGTATCAAACATAGGGTCGCCCAGGGCAATACCGTTTTTACCATCTATTTTAAGGCAATCGAAAAACACGTCTTTCGTGCTGTCAGTAAAAATAAGCTTGCTTTGCTTGCCATCCTTACTTATCCTGAACAATAATGCGGGCGAACCCACACACAAAATAAACACATTTTCTTTAGTTTGGGCAATAGACCTGAACTCCGGGTAAATGGTATCCTGAGAGGCCACACCTGTAAAATCTTTACCGCCGTTAAGCGATACCCAGCCGTATTTACCTTTACTGCCGGCATACCACACCTTATCTCCATCTATAGTAAGTGCACGTATACTTATACTGTCTTTAAGCAGTGTATCTGTTGTAATTGTGGTAAATGATGGCTTGTATTCTGCTTTTTCTTCTTTTTTACAAGAGGAAAAAAGCACCGTAAGTAATAGTAAAGGCAGGTATTTTTTCATATTCGGTGGTTTTAGGGCTAAGATAATAATTTACTTTTTATTGCGTGAAAGGTTTTTTGTTTAGGTTTGTAGCAACCAATACACCACACTATGAACATTCAAAAAACAGTACTTAGCCTTGCCGCCATCTTGTTGTTTGGTTTTGCACAGGCACAGGTAAAATTGCTAAAATCTGAAGACGAGGCCCGCGCACTTTCTTTAAAAAGCGTTATAAATTTTAAAGACGGTAAGATTGCTGAATCTTTTACGGCCTTAAAAGCGTACTGGCCACTGCCCGAAGATGAGATTGATTTAATGACCGGAAAAACGGTAAATACTCTCGCTAAGATAGACGAGCGTTTTGGCGAATTCCAGAGTTATTTTAAGCTTAAAGAAGAAACTATTAAAGATACTGCCATTAGGGAAATCTATATTATAAAATACAAATACCATGCTTTGCGGCTTATTTTTACCTATTACAAAAATAACAGCGGTTGGATATTGAATGGCTTTGCCTGGGATGATAAATATACCGAAGAGTTTAAATAAAAAAATGCCCCGTTTTGGGGCATTTTTTTATAGCTTAGAAACTCAGCAGCTAAGTAACTTTCTTTAATCATTCATAGAGATAAGGAACTCTTCGTTATTGCGGGTCTTTTTAAAACGGTCGTTTATAAAGTCCATCGCTTCAACCGGGTTCATATCGGCCAGGTACTTGCGCATTATCCACATGCGTTGTATTGTTTTTTCGTCAAGAAGTAAATCGTCTCGACGTGTGCTTGAAGACGTAAGGTCGATAGCCGGGAAGATACGCCTGTTGGCAATTTTCCTGTCCAGCTGCAGCTCCATGTTACCTGTACCTTTAAATTCTTCAAAGATAACCTCGTCCATTTTAGAGCCGGTATCAGTAAGTGCCGTAGCAATAATAGTAAGTGAACCGCCACCTTCTATATTACGTGCTGCACCAAAGAAACGTTTTGGTTTTTGTAGTGCATTAGCATCTACACCACCACTCAATACTTTACCCGATGCAGGCTGTACCGTGTTATAAGCACGTGCCAGGCGGGTAATAGAATCCAGCAATATAACCACATCATGGCCGCACTCTACAAGGCGTTTGGCTTTTTCAAGTACTATATTAGCCACTTTTACGTGGCGCTCTGCAGGCTCATCAAAGGTTGAGGCAATAACCTCTCCCCTTACGCTGCGCTGCATATCAGTAACCTCTTCAGGGCGCTCATCTATAAGCAGTACAATAAGGTATACCTCTGGGTGGTTAGTAGCAATAGAGTTAGCAATATCCTTAAGCAACATGGTTTTACCTGTTTTAGGCTGTGCCACAATCATACCGCGCTGGCCTTTGCCTATTGGCGAAAACAAATCGATAATGCGGGTAGAAACCGGGCTGTGCTTGCCTGCAAGGTTAAACTTCTCTTCCGGGAAAAGCGGTGTAAGGTGTTCAAACGAAACCCTGTCTCTCACTACTTGTGGGTCGTGGCCGTTTATCTTATTTACTTTAACCAGCGGAAAGTATTTTTCTCCTTCTTTAGGCGGGCGCACC
>JAZKDS010000132.1:0-6524 GCA_040387455.1 Bacteroidota bacterium | reverse complement strand
AGCCTGTAAAAAATGAAGACCTGCGCCAAATGGCATCGGGTTTTGGGTACCGGTCAGACCCTTTTACCAAGATACGTAAATTTCATGCAGGCATGGATTTTAGTGCCCGCACCGGGACTGCTATTTATGCCACAGGAGATGGTGTGGTTACAGCTGCCGACAATAAAATGTCTGGCTACGGTAACCGTGTATTGATAAACCACGGCTATGGTTATCAAACCCTTTATGGACACATGAGTAAATTTGCCGTAAGATCAGGCCAAAAGGTTAAGCGTGGCGATATTATAGGCTATGTAGGCAGCACAGGCCGCAGCGAGGCACCACACCTGCATTATGAAGTGCATAAAAATGGCGAAGTGGTTAACCCGCTTAACTTCTATTACGGAAATATTTCTGCAAAAGAATACGTTTTAATTTCTAAATTAGCTAACCAGGAAAACCAATCTCTTGACTAAATGCATTTAGAACTTCCGGATAAAAGATATTACAGTATAGGCGAGCTTGCCATTGCCTTTAAGGTTAACGCCTCACTCATTCGTTTTTGGGATAAGGAGTTTGACGTGCTTAAACCTAAGAAAAATGCCAAGGGCAATCGCATGTTTACCCCTGAAGATGTAAAAAACCTACAGCTAATATACCACTTGGTTAAAGAACGTGGCTTTACGCTTGAAGGCGCCAAAGTACACCTTAAAGAAGGCCAGAAGAAAACGCTGGACAAGTTTGAAATAATCAGTAAATTAGAGGCTATAAAAATGAGCCTCACCAATATAAAAAACGAACTTTAAAATTTAAAACACAGAAGATGAAAAAGTGGATCATTCCCGTAGTGGTTATTGCAGGTGTATTAATAATTGGCTTTTTTTGGGCCATGAATATTAAAAATGGTGCTATTGGTAAAAACCAGGCAGTAGGTAAAGAATGGGGTAATGTAGAAACTGCATACCAGCGTCGTAACGACCTTATAGGCAACCTTGTTGAAACCGTTAAAGGTGCTGCCAACTTTGAAAAAAGTACTCTTGTAGAGGTTATTGAGGCCCGTAGCAAAGCCACATCAGTTCAGGTAGACCCAACAAATGCCACACCAGAACAACTTGCAGCATTTAGTACTGCACAGGCCAACTTAATGGGCTCTGTAAACAAATTAATAGGCAACGTTACCGTAGAAAGGTACCCGGAACTAAAGTCTAACCAAAACTTCCTGAAACTTCAGGATGAACTGGCTTCGACAGAGAATACCATACAAACACAGCGTACCCGTTATAACGAAGTGGTACAGGACTACAACAACTACATACTTAGATTCCCTAATTCTATGTTTTTAGGCGATTATAAAGAAAAACCGTTCTTTAAGGCTGTTGAAGGCGCTGACAAACCGGTACAGGTTAAATTTTAATTGAAACATTATGTCGCAAACACCTGACTTTCTTAACAAAGCTGATGAAGAAGCTATTGTAGCTGCTATTCAGCAAGCCGAAAAAAACACTTCGGGAGAAATAAGGGTGCATGTTGAAAACCATACTGAAAAACCTCCGCTCGAAAGGGCACAGGAGGTTTTTCAGCTTTTAGGCATGCACCAAACAGCAGCCCGTAACGGCGTTTTATTCTACGTAGGCGTTAGCGATCGCTCTTTTGCCATACTGGGCGATGAAGGTATTGATAAAGCCGTAGAAGCCGATTTTTGGGACTGCACTAAAGATATCGTTATAAGCCACTTTAAAGAACGTCGCTTTGCCCAAGGGCTGGCAGAGGGCATAGTAAGGGCCGGCGACCGCTTAAAGGCTTATTTTCCTTATGCTGAAGACGATAAAAACGAACTGCCCGATACAATATCAAGAGGATAATGAAAAAGATACTTACGCTTTACGTTTTATATACCGCACTGCTGCTGCCTTTGCTTGCACAGGCACAGTATGCCATACCAGAAAAACCATCGTTCCAGACCAGCCTGTATGATTATGCCAATTTGCTTTCTCCATCTGACAAAAAGCAGCTTGAAGAAAAACTGGTACACTATGCAGACACTACGTCTACCCAGATAGTTATTGCTATTATACCCAGCCTTAATGGCGACGATATAGGCATATTAACCCCTAAATGGGGCCACGCATGGGGCATAGGCGGCTCAGAGAAGGATGACAATGGTGTTTTTATAGTACTGGCCGTAAAGGAACGCAAAATATGGATATCGCCCGGCTATGGTGTGGAAGACCGCCTTACTGCCGGCGAGGTAGGTGAAATGACACGTGAGGTAATAATACCCCAGTTTAAGCTAAACGACTATTACGGAGGCCTTGATAAAGGTACCGATGCCATATTTAAGATGTTACATGGCAAATACAAGGGCACGCGTAAAGGCGATAACGACGGCGCTATAGGTTTTGGAGGTATTATTTTTGCCATCATCATTATCATCATCATAATTGCCGTAGCCTCAAGAGGTGGTAAAGGCGGTGGCAGGGGTGGCAACCGCGGCTTTGGCGGACCTGACCTTGCCGATATACTAATATTGAGCAGTCTGGGCCGTGGTTTTGGCGGCGGGTCATCAGGCGGCTGGGGTGGTGGTGGTTCATCAGGCGGCGGTGGATTTGGAGGCGGCTTTGGGGGAGGCGGCTTTAGTGGCGGCGGATCCGGCGGCAGCTGGTAAATCAAAATATAATATTAAATATGGAAATGGGCAAAAAAGGTTATTACCTCTCGTCTCTAGATAGCAAACAATTTGAAAATGCGAGAGAATTTGAGGTCATTAAACAAATCTCGCTACAGTCAGGATTTAATCAAAAAGAAGGATGGTTAGTTAAAATAAGCCCTAATTTGGTTGGGCAAAATTATGGATTGGGTGGCGAGGACATTGACTATTTGATACTAACGCCCCGGCATATTGGCATCAGTATAGAAGACATTAAACAATTCCCATGCTATGTGTATATAATCAGAATTAAAAACAATAGTATTCCACCAGAAAATATCTTAGAATCAAAAGATTTAGAAACCATTGCATGGGGTGAGATATACCAAGATTAAAAGAGATATAAAAAAACGGGGCCGCAAATGCAGACCCCGTTTTCATTTTCATAGCAATCATATTTTAAAAGAACCAGAAGTCACTTCCGCCCTCTTTTTTCTTACCAAACTTATCAAGCTTAAAGGTTAAAGAGAACATTACATAACGCTTAAGCACTATGTTTTCCTGGTTAGTAATGGTCATAGGGCCAATAGTGCGCGATGTACCCTGGTTTTGATTCAGTATATCATACACCTTTACTTTAAACAGCATCCTGTCCTGTAAAAAATTATAACCTAGACTGGTATTCCACAGGTAGAAATCTTTTTTAAATCCTGCCCCCCCCTGAGAGTTGTAGTTATAGCCAAAATCGTTACCAAAAACAACATGTTTAGGCCAGTAGCTTGTAGTTTGCAGGTTAAGGCGGTGCGTAAACCTTGAAGCTGCACCGGCACCATAATTTGTATAGTTTGTAATGGCGTAATTATACTCATACGTTGGGTTAATTACCAACAGGTCTCCATATTCATAAGTAAATGTTAGTTTTGGCTGTATTGAAAATTCAGCTGAGGTATATAAAATATCATTAGTAATACCCTTATAATATTCATAACCACCGTTTAGCCTACCACCAAACCTAAAGGTGTTTGCTTCTCTTTTGATGGTTTTATCCCAACGTGAACCCAACCAAAAATTCATAGTTCCCGATACATTAGCATAGGTTTGCGTTACGGCAGCACTTGTGCTGATATTTATCTTGTTTACTATTTGGTTATCCTGAAAAGAGCCCCCTAAATAAACCGAGTAACCGGAACGCGTTGGGTAATCATAATCTCTAAAGCTAAGATTAATACTATGGCTGCGTTGTGGGTCAAGATCAGAGTTACCCTCTGTAATATACAACGGATTAGTTTCATCTCTTACAGGCAGTACCTGACTCGGCGTAGGGAAACTGGTATTATAGTAGTAGCCTAACCACAAGTTTTTTGTTTTAGTAAAACGATAACTCATGTTTGCATTGGCATTAGGCAATATATAATTTTTATTAAAACTGTAGTTTTGCCCCAAGTATTGAGATGCAGCATCAAATGTTGATATTTTTGCACCGGCATCAATATTAAGCCACACTTTTTCTTTATTCAAAGATATACCTACGCCCGGTGTAAAACTGTTTACTTTACTGGTAAGGTAGTTGCTAAGCGCATCGTTATATAATGTATATCCGCCTGTGCCGGCATCAAAATCATAACCATCCCGGTCTTCGAGCATGCGTTCAAGCTGATACTCCAAATCAACATTTAGACTAAGTGAATCTGTAATTGGCTCAATATATTCTAAACCAACTTTATATTGGTCTGTAGCCTGGCGGTTATAGCGAACCCTGTCGATATTTCTTGTTACCGTAGTTTGATCGTCGCCAGTATAGGTGTATTGATTAATGACTGACTTGTTAAAGTTTGCTCCATCGTCCTTACGGTTTTCATTTTCAAAACTTACGTTCATAGACCTGCCTTTTTTAGACGCTAAAGACTTACTCCACACTAAAGTACTGGCAAAAGTATAGTTATCACTTTCGCTATAAGTGCTTCCTTCATTATCATTAAGCGCCCTGCTATTGCTAATAAGGTCTCTGTAATCAGAAAAATTACTGCTGTATTTTGCATTTGCCTTAGTAAACTTTGGCGCAAAATATAGGGTTTGTGTAGAGTCTATTTTTACATTAAACTCAGTATTAAAATTGTGTGCAAACTGGTCATTTGTTGTAGAAGATTCAGATCTTTGATTATAGCTATTATCAACACCAGGATTATTAGGGTCTTCGGTAACTAAATTTATACTGTTAGAGCGGTTACGGTTTTTTGTATTGGCACCGGTATAAAAATAATTGGTAGTACCATCAAACCCTTTAGCCCATTCATCGGCATAGTTAAGCCCTACAATGTTAGATGTAGTAATACCGCTGCTTCCGCCAAAACGCATACCATTAATACCAAAACTACCATCGCCGCTCATCCACACGTTATTATTCCTGCCACCGCCCATGCTGTCAAAAATTTCGTTCATGCTAAAGCCGGTGGAATTAATATTGTTGCTGGATGCTAATAGGCTTATCTTGGTAGGTCCTTTAAAATAATTTACCATGGCGCTACTCTCATACCGGTCATCACTACCATAGCCTCCCATGACTCGTCCCATGACCCCCTTATTCTTTTCTTCGTCTATGGTTAGGTTTATACTGGCATTATCGCTCGTGGCCTTTTGGCCAGATAGTTCTTCCTGCTTGGTTTTTGTATCGCTAACCTGTACTTTATTTATAATATCAGCCGGCAGATTTTGCAGGGCAACTTTACCGTCTTTATCAAAAAAAGGCTTACCATTTACCAATATCTGGTTTACTTCTTTGCCGTTTACGGTTATCTTGCCTTCCTGATCTATCTCTACGCCGGGCAACTGCTTAAGCAACGCTTCAACATTGGCATCGGGCCTTACCTTAAATGATGATGCATTAAACTCAAGAGTATCCTGCTTGATGCGTATGGGTGGTATTTCGCTTTCAATAACTACTTCGCCTATTTCGGTACTGCGCTCATCGAGTTTTATATCACCAAAATCTTTATCGGCGGTAAGGGTTTCAAAGCGTTCTTTAAAATCATTAGAGCCTATGTATGATATTTTTAAAAAAACAGGCTGGCTGATGGCACGGGTTTTAAGTTCCCATGTACCATTTTTATTGGTAATGGTATAATCTATTACCGTAGAATCTTTTGCTGAAGTAAGGTATACTGTGGCCGATTCTAATGCAGTGTCATCCGTATCAAGTACTTTACCTTTAAGAGTAACGTTTTGGCTAAAACCGGATGTGACACAGACTAAAAATAAAAAGAGCGTAAGGATTTTGTGCATGTAATGTTGGTTAATTGGTTATTAGTAAGGTATTCCCTATAAACAGCTACTTTTAGATTTTATTATGCAACTGCATAAACTATTGCATTTTTGTAGTGTATAGTTTGTAAAGAACAAACTATATGTCGCACAATAGCGCAAATTGTTTCAATAATTTGAAAAAAAAATCCCGAAGTTTTAAAACTCCGGGATTGATGTATTATTAACGGGTAATTACTTCTGCCTAAAGTAGATATCAATAGGCACACCCTGCAAATTATAAATTTCGCGCATTTTATTTTCAAGGTAACGCTTATAAGGCTCCTTAACATACTGCGGCAGGTTACAGAAAAACACAAACTGCGGCGTAGGCGTAGGCAGCTGCATGCAGAATTTAATCTTGACATACTTACCTTTAAGTGCCGGCGGCGGGTGGTTTTCTATAATAGGCAGCATGGTTTCGTTTAGCTTGCTGGTGGCAATACGCTGCTTGCGGTTTTCAAACACCTCAACAGATGTTTCAAGGGCTTTAAGCAAACGCTGCTTGTTTATAGCCGAAACGAAAAGGATAGGCACATCTGTAAATGGCTGCAGCTCTTCGCGAATTTTGCGCTCATAATCACGGGTGGTCATGGTTTCC
>JAZKDS010000131.1:0-4114 GCA_040387455.1 Bacteroidota bacterium | reverse complement strand
GGTTTCATATTGCAGTTGTAGCTGCGAGAGTTGCTTGTTCTTATCAATATTGAACAATGAATCGTCAATGGTTTTTATCAGTTGGTAGTAGCGAAAAGCACCCTTGTAATTCCCTAATACAGAATCTATCTTAAAGGCAGAAGTGTATGCTATTTTTTTATTAGTGTAACCAGGGCTTTTCTCGGCATAAGGCAGGTTGGTTTCGAGCATCTTTTTTGCCGTAGCATATTTCCCGACTGTAAAATAAAAGCTTGTAGCTGTGTGTCTTGCATTAAATATCTGGTGCGGAGGCAGCTGGTCATGGTACCGGTTTACTATTGCCAGAATTTCATTACAGTATTTTTCTGCGGTGCTATATTTACCAAGTTTAGTGTATATAGTAGTAAAGCACACCTTAAAAATGAGGTTGAGGTGGGGTGCATCGGTTACGTTTTCACGTTCTGCTTTTTTCAGGAATTTCTCTGCATCACTGTATCTTTTAAGGCTTATAAAGTTGTGTACAATATTTGATGATATAATAAATATCTGTGCGGTGTCTTTGCTTTGCTTTGCATTTTCGAGTGCCTTAAGCAAATATTCACGTGATTTGTCGGGCTCATTTAACTGGTGGTATATGCCCGATATCTGGCTGTTGATATAACTCATCTGGAAAGGCATGCCGCCCTGCTCTTCGCCATAGCGCGCCCCAATGAGGGAGTATTCCAGTGCCTTTTTAAAATTTCCGGCTGTAGCATAATTATACCCCATGATCCGGTAAATGTTGATAAGGTTTTTTTCGCCTGCACTTTTATACATTGCAAGCGCTTTCTCGCCGCTGGCAATGGCTTTTTCGTTATCACGGATGTAATTATAATGCTCTGAGGCAAGGCTCAGCATATCGGCCATTTCTTTTTTAGAGCTTTTTTTGGCGAATGCCTCCAGCGCTTTTTCCAGATATTCAGTTTTTTTATCCAGCTGGGTATACCAGTCATAATATTCGTATAATTCCTGAGAGGCAGCGCCCACTACATCATATAGCTTTAAGGGGGCTGCAATGCTAAGGGCTTTTTCGGCAAAGTTTTTTCCTTTTTCTTTTTCTCCCGAAAGGCGCCAGTACTGTGCATAAAGTACATGCCCTCGTGCTATGACTTCATTATCCTTTAGCTTTTGGCTTTGTTTCTCAGATGCAGTTATGAGTGTTAATGCTTCAGGCAAATCGTTGTCTGTATAAGCTGGGGAAGACATTAAAATATGTGCTTTTTCCTGTATGGCCCTGACCTTAGTATAGGTGTTTTCATTTGTTGTTTTTATGCTTGCAGGCACAGCCTGCCCGCTTAGCAGTAACGGTATAAACAACAGGGCAAGGTAAAAAGTAATGTAAGATTTCATGAATGCAGTTTTATATAAGCGAGCAGAATTCGCGCCAATTCTTATAATAAAATATGAATATTGCTTACTTGCCTATACTACAATATATTGTACTTGTTTTATTGATAAATGTAAATAACCCGTAAAATAAGGCTCAACTGTATTTAGTTGGATTCTGCCTTTAAAAACGATATTTCGTTGGCAGAAATATTTTAGTTCACTTATCTATTTTCGGTACTCTTCTCCAAACTTATTTTAAACTACACACCTTTCTTTTACCCTGTCAGCGAAATATAGTGGTGCGTTGAATAATGTACTAAATATCGTTTTTTTTAAAGCAATACTTAATTTTTAAATATCTGTTTTTCAGGGATTTAATATTTTGGTATGTTAATGGTTTTACAGTAAACAGCTGATAAACAGTTAAATTAAAAAATCTTATTAATCAATTACATTTTATTATTATGAAAAAATTATTTCTTTCCGTAGCTGCGGCTTTCGTTACCCTTTCAGGATTTGCACAAAAACCGAGTCCTGCATTATTAAACCCTACAAATCATGCCCTTGTGCTGATTGATTATGAAGGACAGATGGCTTTTGCAACAAGCAGTATCCCTATTGATGTACTTAGGAACAATGCTGCCCTTGTGGCCGGCGCTTCTAAAATTTTTAATGTGCCCACAGTGGTTACTACTGTAGCCGAAAAATCGTTCAGCGGCCCGGTATTTCCTGAAATAACAGAGTTTTATCCTATTTCCGGCTATATTGACCGTACTACAATGAATACCTGGGAAGATGTAAATGCCTATAAAGCAATTACCGGGAAAAACCAGAAAAAGCTTGTGTTTGGTGGGCTTTGGACCAGTGTATGCGTTGTTGGGCCCGTACTATCGGCTATTAATGACGGGTATGATGTGTATGTGCTGACAGATGCCAGTGGCGATGTGAATAAAGAAGCGCATGAAATGGCCATAACACGGATGATACAGGCCGGTGCGCACCCCATGACTTCACTACAATACCTGCTGGAGCTGCAAAGAGACTGGGCAAGGCAGGAAACCTATAAACCTGTAAACGACCTGGTAGTAAAATATGGCGGCGCTTATGGAATAGGGGTGCAGTATGCCCGCGAAATGCTTAAGCATTAAGAAACCTAAAGTAGTGTCGATGTAGATGCGACAACAAAAGAATCGTGTACACAATATTATTTATATAAAAGCCCCTGGAAACAGGGGCTTTTTTGTGTTCAGTTTATTTGTGAAGATATAGTTATTTCCCTGAAAATATTATATAGCGAAGTACTTAAAGAAACGGAGAGCGTTACAATTAAGTACAGGGTCTTTATAGATTGCGATAGTGAGAAGTAATCATAAGTTTTTTATGCCAGGTTCTTGAGTTTCGTTAATTGGTATTGCGTTGATAGCTGGAGCACTTTCGGTTGTATATGATATGTCAAAAGAGCTCTAAGCCATCTTATAATGAATTTACCATAAACATACTGTCTCTAAGTAGCTAATGCTAATGTGTGCAGGACAGCAGTATGAATAGAAAATACATGGCCACTTGTTCGGCAACTTTGGAGCAGGCTATATATAAGTCCAAAAAAACCAAACAGGAAATTACTTTTCCCGGTTGGTTTTTTTACTTGAATATGTTGTTTAAAGCTATGAAATGTTTACGCAATAATTTAGAATTTTAGCTGTGTTGTAAGGCCTGCAAAAAGGATGTCTTTTCCGGTACCGGATGCCTTAAGGTAGTCGCCTGCTTCAAACCATGTAATTTCAAACCTGAAATAAAGGTACTGGTTGGGCTGGTACACAATCTCGCTTTCCAGCTGCCGCCCAATATGGCGGGAACCCGATGTGCCAGCCGGATAAATCATTACTACACTGGGTGCATATATGCCATCGTGTGTGCTGTAGCGCCAAAATATATCATAATCTATGCCCCACTCAACATTTTTGCCCAGCGCAAAATTTATTGAAGGATGTATGTCAATAAGGTTGGATGGCCCTATAACAGATGCCAACCCAAAGTAACCTCCTCTGGGGAAAAGAGGATTTAAGGTTTGCAGGCTGTTGTCTCCTTCTTTCCTGTCGCCACTTATCACTTCTGCTTTTAGACCGACTTCCGGCTTAAATATGATGCCAGAAAACTCATAACCCGCATTAATAGATGCTGTCCAGGCACTGATGTTTTTAGCCCCAAATTTTCCGAATTGGTAAATTGCCTCGGCATCATAACGCCATCCGTTGTTTTTGCCCCAGCTGCGTGCACCTGTTGAGTGCCTTGTTTCCGGGCCTGTGCCGTCATTAAATACGGCATCTTTTCTTTTGTATCCAAAATAATAGGCGTCCAGGTTTTTAATGAGCGGAAAGTTGCTGAAGGTGAAGTAACTGCCCCAAAATTTCCTGTCGTGTGTAAAAGCATCGTCAAAAATATCTTTTTTAGCAATAACATAATTGCTGTAAAAAACATCGGCTTTTACACTACCACTATGTATCATGGCTTTAGCAGCATCAAAAGCCTGGCGGTTGTTAGGCCCATCCCTGACAGAAACCAGCCTTTGCGAACCATAAAGCAGTTCCTGCCTTCCTACTCTAAAAGTAAGACTGCTTTTGCCTATAGTAGTGCTATAGTCTACAAATGCCTGGTGAAGATCGAGCGGGTCAAGGTCTACAGGGCTGGTAGTTAGTTTACCGTCGGCAGTACTGCTTTGAAGCTGTATAAATGCCCTGAAGTTATGCCCAAAATGAGCATCTGCATG
>JAZKDS010000130.1:13253-13522 GCA_040387455.1 Bacteroidota bacterium | reverse complement strand
CTGTTGATACTTGCCGATGGCGATCCGCATTTTCCGCTAAAGCTTGCCCAGCTTAGCGCAAAATCTGATTATGTACTTCTAAAACCAGAACCAAAAAATAACGAAACCACTAATGCGGCGGCTATTATATTATTTATAGCTTTGCTTTTATTGATCACGGCAATTATTTTTTATGCTATAACGCGTTGATATGTAGTTTTTAATAACTTTAAAACTTTATAAAATTTTATGGAACACAAAGGCAAATCATTACGTCCGTTTATAGGGGC
>JAZKDS010000130.1:6797-13243 GCA_040387455.1 Bacteroidota bacterium | reverse complement strand
TTTGAGGTAAGCCGTAGCTTTTACGCTGACCTGGGTTTTAAAGAAAACATATTAGACCCGGGGTTCTCGGTATTTCACTCCGGGGCATTATCCTTTTATTTGCAGGATTATTATAATGAAGACTGGGTAAATAACACCATGCTTTTTATGGAGGTGGATGATGTAGCCCGTTTTTGGACGGAGCTGGTAGCCCTTGACCTGCCTGCAAAATATCCCGATTCTAAAATTGTGCCCATTCGCACTATGGATTGGGGCCGGGAATGTTTTGTGCACGACCCAAGTGGGATATTATGGCATTTTGGGGAGTTTAACGGGTAGCTTTGGCACTTAGCTCATTCATTTTAGACAAGGACATTGACTAACAAGACATTAAGCATACAAACAAATTATCACAAACAATTCACTACATCGTTGTAATAGTTTGGCACGGCATTTGGATTTAACTAAACAAGCCCACAAATTAGTGGGTTTGCGGAAGCCGAAAAGCACAGAGTAGGCGCCATTTTTAAATTTTAATGTCATGAAAAAAATTACCTTTTTAGTTGCCGGATTACTTTTTGGTAGCCTGGCTGTAGCGTCAGAATCTATGGTATTTTCTGGCAGTACAACAACCTATTTTGTAACCCCTGTAGACTATCGCAACGCAGAACCTGTAGTGTTTTTAGAGCGTGGTATTGAGTTCCTGATTTTCCCGAACGGAGAGCTGGATTTTAATACACAGCCTGCAACTACTAATAACGGCCATGGTAGCCGCGGCAACAGCCAGACCAATACCACATATGGCGCTCCGGGCAGCTATAACCCAGGCCAGGGTGTGCGTGTAGACCACGATGCTAAAGGCCGTGTGCGCCGTGTAGGCAATGTATTTATAAACTATGACAGCATGGGCCGTGTAAAACGCATAGGCACTGTATATATGAGCTACAACAGCTTTGCACTGGCACAAATAGGTGGGCTGAGGCTTATATATGACCGTTTAGGCCGCATTGTAGATACCTACGGCTACATAAATGCAAACAACCGTGGCTATACTTATAATCCTTGTAATGATGGTTATGACAATGGTAACGGCTATAACGGCAACGATGGCGGTTATAATACAGGTAACGGAAACAATAGCGATAACGATTACTATTACTATCGTAAAGCTAAACCCGGTACAAAACAATAAATGATGTTGAATTTTTTGATAAAAAAGCCGCTCCTGATAAAGGGAACGGCTTTCTTTTTACTATTACATATATGTAATAAAAAAAATTACATTACTAACTAAGTTTGGCACGCAACTTGCAATGTATATTATATCAGGTCTCAATTGATTTGAGGTTTGTTAATAATTGGTTGGTTGGTTTGTTAAGTCCCGTTTATTCCACGTTCGAATAGCGGGGCTTACTTTTTATACCAATCTTACTCCACTTCAACTTCCTCATAAACAGGAAAATATAAACTTATAACTGTGCCTACACCAAGCTCGCTTGCGGCAGTGATATAGCCGTTATGGTTTTGCATTATCTTTTTGCACAATGCCAGCCCTACTCCACTGCCCTTATAATCGGGAGATGAATGCAGCCTGGTAAAGATGTTGAATATGGACTCCGAAAAATGCTGCTCAAAGCCTATACCGTTATCAGCCACATAAATAATCTGATAAAGGGTTTTATCTTCTGGCTTGTAAGGTTGCAGATCGTGGCTAGAGGTAATTTTTACCGAAGCATTACGATTTGGCGACGCATATTTTACAGAATTTGCAATAAGGTTGCTAAACAGCTGCTTGAGCAAAAACGGCACACCGTTTACTACAGGCAGATTATCTACTATAACCGTTGCCAATTTATCTATAATAGACTCCGTCATATCGGTTTTAACCTCGTCTAAAAGTATATTAAGGCTTACCTTTTCTACGGCATCATGTGTATGCCTTAGCCTGGTATACTTTAATATATCTATAAGCAGGGTTTGCATGCGGTTAGCCGAATCGTTCATGCGTTTAATGCTATCGTGCACAGTAGCGGGTATTTCTTCTTCTTTGCTAAGTATGCGCGATGCTATAAGCTGTATTTTTCGCAGGGGTTCCTGCAAATCATGTGTGCTTATCCAGTTAATGTTTTCCAGCTCAGAGTTGGTTTCTTTAAGCAGTTCGCTCAGGCGGCGGTACTTTTCTTCCTCCTGGCTTATAACCAGCAGGTTTATTTGGCGCTGCAGGCTATAAGCATATGTAGCAGCAGTATCAAGCTCCGGGCGCAGCCACGGCTTACTCTTGCATTCTACCAGCTCATTCCACAAGGCAAATGAACGCCTGGGCGATAATCCTTTTTCATCTTTTTCGATAGATTTTGAAGGATCGCCCGCCCAGTGCACTTCGGTTTTGGTCTCTGGCCTGTACCAAATAATACAGTTATCGCTATCTATATCAAGCGAGTGGTATATAATACCTGATGTTGCCTGGCACATGTTTTTTAGCTCAGGCATATAGTCTATAAGCTTATCTGTGCTAAAAGAACTGTTCCTGCTGTAGATAGCAGCCCAGTTAGCAAGGCGCCTAATTTCGTCATCTGCGGGTGTAAGGCCGCTTTTATATACCGTACCTTCAAAAAGTATCGATATGCCCGATGCGTTGCTAATCCTTAAAATTTCGGGGCTCTTTACAAGAGCATGCAAATCAGCAGCATGGGTAAGGTGCATGCTGTTTATCTTATCCAGTGCCAGGGCTGCCTGGCGGGAAATTTCATATTCCTCACTGCTTTGCCTGATGTCAATTTGCGAGGTAATAAAATGCCCCTGCAATTGCGCGGCAAGCCTAATTTCGGGTGTAAGATTTTTAGGCGAATAATGGTGGCAGGCAATTAACCCCCATAACTTTTTGTTATAAATTAAAGATATGGTAAGTGTAGCGCCAACGCCTATGTTGTGCAGGTACTGCACGTGTATGGGCGATGTACTGCGCAATATAGATAGGCTAAGGTCAAGGTTCTTGCCCGGTACATCATCTACAGTATAGATAGGTACAGGAGTATAATTAATATCAGTAATAAGGCGCAGCAGGTTTTTCATATACAGTTCTCTGGCCTGCGCGGGTATATCAGTATGCGGATAGTGCAGCCCTAAAAAAGGCTCCAGGTCTTCGCGCACGCTTTCGCCAAACACCTCCCCGTTATAATCTTTATCAAAGCGGTAAATCATTACGCGGTCATAACCGGTAATTTCGCGGGTGCCTTTAGCCACCAACTGGCAAAGTTCTTTTAGCGTATGCGTGTCGTGCATGTAGGCCAAAAACTGCGATGTCTGGTCATACATTTCGGCGGCCTGCCTGTTTTGCAGGGTTATAGGCTCGCCTTCAAGCACATAAATACCGTTGCTGTTGTGCACGTTACATAAAAAATCTACCCCTGCAAGCGTTAGCTTAAGCAATGATGAAGACAGCATAAGCTTGTTGCCAATATATTCCTGAAGCAATTGTAAGGACTCAGCGTCAAAGATTTCTTCAAAAGTATGGCCCAGCAGCTGGCTATGAAACAGGTTTATGTATTCGGCTGTATTGGCACTGCAAAAATCTATAACAAAAGAGCCTTCTTTAAGGCCCAGCAAAAAGCCGTGCGGCTGTATGCTGCCGGGTATGTGTATGGGTTCTTGCTCGCAGTTAGTAAGGTTTACAATATCGCGGTTTACAATATCTTTAATATCCATAAAAAATGGTTAGGTTGAGGGAGTGCTTGTTCTTACCTGTTAAAGTGCGCCGCTATGGCATCAAAAGCAAAATTAGCACCGGCAATAATTTCCTGGGCGGCATCATTCTCTGTTTCATATTGCGTCATGTGGCCTATAAAGCTCTTCCACATGCTGCCGGTCTGGCCGCCGTAGCCCGAAAAATACCGGGCACCGTTTTCGGCATCATGGCCTAAAACGCCATTTATATTTTTAAGTATTACCCTGCCACCTAATGATGAGCCTTCTACGGTATACATAATACCAAGGGCAAATGCCGGGGTAAGGTTTTCTATTTTAGATGAAAGGGCTTTATCATAGCCTGATTTATCTTTGCCTAAAAAGGCAAGATCAGCCTCAAGCTGCTTTGTTTTGTTGCGCGCCTCAAGATTGGGTATAAGGTTACTTATTAGCGGAAATATATTTTCTTCTGCATCTTTTACAATATCATACATCAAATCAAGATAAAGGGTATACTCTGCATTGGTAACATCGGGCTTCATGATAGAGACCGATATTGGCAATGCCTCAAGTGCTGTGTGCGATTGTGCTGTTGATGTGCGAAGGCTGTCTAAAAACCCAGGTTGTGTTGCTGTGTTCATTCGTTAATTTTAATGGCTGTAAAGAAAATTTTTATCGGTAGGTATAAAGCTGGACCAGTTAATACCCAGTGCATGCTCTATAGATTTTTTAAGTTTATCAAATGCGCCCGATTTGGTCATATAATATGTTGCACCCAGCATGCGGCTTTTTTGTATTACATGCTCATCATTTGATGTAGAAAACATTACAATGGGCAAATCATTATGGTGGTGTTTTTGGCGCACTTTTTTAAGCACATCAAAACCTGTAAGGCCCGGCATGTTTATATCTAAAAAAACAAGGTACGGGTGCGGTGGCGGATTCTCAAGGTCGTGAAGTAATTTTTCTCCGCAGGTTTGTGTAACCACATGCCAGTTTTCGCTTATATCGCCCACAATTTCCTTAAAAAACTCAAGGTCGTCAAGGTCGTCATCGGTGTAAAATATGGTCAGTTCACTTTTCATCTTCTATGAGTAAATTTTGATAGTGTGGAGTAAGGCCAAGTGACAAATATAAATATTAAATTACGAAAACTCTTTACAAAAACAATATTTAACGGCATTCTTAACAGGTTTCAAATACTTGTAAGAGTGCATATAAACCGGTACTAAGCCACATCAAAAATGCACTGTTTCCTGTGGTTTATGGAAAAATGAGTATCTTCACGGCGTTTTTTTACAAAGGCTAATATTCCATACATGAAAAATATCAATAAGCTTTACCCGCAACTGCTTGCCATTGTAGGGTTTGTAGTTGTATCACTTATTTATTTTTACCCTGTTTTGCAGGGCAAGCAAATTTACCAGAGTGATATTGCCCAGTTTACGGGCATGGCTAAAGAGCAAAATGACTTTAGAAAAGCTAATGACGGGCAGGAACCGTACTGGACAAACAACGCCTTTGGCGGTATGCCCACCTACCAGATGGGGGCTAAATATCCTCACAATTACATAAAAGTACTGGATGAAACGCTGCGCTTTTTACCCCGCCCGGCCGATTACCTGTTTTTATACTTTTTAGGCTTTTTTATACTGCTGCGTGTATTAAAAATAGACCCGCTTAAAGCATTTTTTGGCGCACTGGCCTTTGGCTTTAGTACCTATATGATTATAATATTAGGCGCCGGGCACAATGCCAAGGCACACGCCATTGCCTACATGCCCATGATAGTGGCCGGTATTATACTGGTTTTTAGGCGCAGGTATGTAGTAGGCGGACTGCTTACCCTGGTGGCATCGGCACTGGAAATTAATGCCAACCACTTCCAGATGACCTATTACCTTATGTTTTTACTGGGTATTTTAGGCATTTTCTATATTATAAAAATAGCTAAAGAAAAAGATTACAAGCACCTGGGCACATCTATAGGCATTTTTGCCGTGGCAGGCCTTATGGCACTGGGGCTTAATGCCACCAGCCTTTTGGCCACAGCCCAGTATACGCCCCACAGTAACCGTAGCAAGAGTGAGCTTACTTTTAAAGAAGATGGCAAGCCCGCTACAGATGCGGCTATGGAGTACAGCTATATTACCGAATACAGCTATGGTGTATCTGAAAGTTTTAACCTGATAGCTCCGCGCCTTTTTGGTGGTGGCAATGCCGAGAATGTGGGCAAAGACTCGCACATGTATGAGTTTATAACCGGCCTGGGAGCATCGCCTACAGAAGCCGAACAGTTTAGCGAAAACGTGCCTACCTACTGGGGTGACCAGCCTATTGTAGAGGCGCCCGCTTATATAGGTGCCATTGTTTTCTTTTTAGCCGTATTTGCCTTGTTTGCCGATAATCGCAAGCTTAAATATGTATTTTTAGGTGGTGCTATAGTGGCCTTACTACTATCGTGGGGTAAAAATTTTGATGCCCTTACCAGCTTCTTTATCAACTATGTGCCGATGTACGATAAGTTCCGTGCGGTATCTTCTATACAGGTTATATTAGAGTTGTGTATGCCTGCACTGGCCTTTATGGGTTTACAAACATTTTTTAAACTACCTAAAGAAGCCCAGTTTAAATACCTGTGGCAATCGCTTGCTGTGGTAATAGGCCTACTTGTTGTCCTGTTTTTAATGAAGGGCAGCTTTAGCTTTGCCGGCATAAGGGATGAAGACTACCGTAAAGGTTATGGCGAAATGGGAAATGCCTTTGTGGAGGCACTGCGCCAG
>JAZKDS010000130.1:0-6755 GCA_040387455.1 Bacteroidota bacterium | reverse complement strand
TGTATAGTGCCGACTTATGGCGTTCCGGCCTGTTTGTACTCGCCGCTGCGGGTGTACTATGGGTGGCCATGAAGCAAAAACTGAGCGAAATGGTAGCTGTTATTGTAGTAGGTGTGCTATTGGTAACCGATTTATGCCTTGTAGACCACAACTATGTTAACGCTAAAGATTTTGTGAGCGCCATAAAAGTAGAACAGCCGTTTGATCCTAATATGGCCGATGAGATTATCAAAAAAGACGAAAGTCACTACCGTGTATACGAACCTTACGGAAGGCTGCAGGGCCGCACGTCTTACTTTCACCAGAGTGTGGGTGGTTATAGCGCTGTGCGTCCGCGGAGGATGGACCAGTTGTTTACCTTTAGTGTAGAAAAGAACTTCAGTAAAATAGCTATAGACCCTCAAACCGGTATTATAAACAGGCCTAACCCAATACTTGACCTGCTTAACGTTAAATACATGATATTGCAGGGCGGCGAAGGCCAGGACCTTGCCGTTACCAATCCGTTTGCTAATGGTCCGGCCTGGTTTGTAAGCAGCCTGAAAACAGTTTCATCAGCCGATGAGGAGTTTAAAGCGCTTGATAACCTGGATACTAAAAATGTAGCCGTGGTTAACAAAACCAAATTTAAGCTTGATACCAACGTTACAGCACCACATGCTGTAGACAGCACGGCTACCATAAAACTTGACTCTTATGAGCCAAACGAACTGGTATATACATCAAACAACAGTAAAGACGGTGTGGGTGTGTTCTCTGAAATGTATTATGCCGACGGATGGAATGCTTATATAGATGGCAAACCGGCATCGCATTTTCAAACAGATTATGTGCTAAGGGGGATGTTTATACCGGCAGGCAAACACAGGATAGACTTTAAATTTGAGCCACAGGTGGTTAAAACCGGCAGTACCATTACACTGATAAGCTTTATTATATTGCTTGGCCTTGTAGGCGCAGGAGTGTGGTATGAGAGAAGGCAGAAGGCAGTGAGCAGCGGTAAGTAACAATCAGGTTGTACCACAGAGATACATAGCGTTTTTTAAGCTTAACTCTAAAGCAGGAGTGCACTGAGCTTTACGTTAAAAATCTGTTTAAATCCATGTCATCCGCGTTCTATAGCAGCTCATTCTAAGTTCTAATTTCTAAAATCTAAATTCTGGAACCTAAAATACTCATAATAACCTATTACTGGCCGCCTGCGGGTGGGCCGGGTGTGCAGCGCTGGCTTAAGTTTGTTAAGTACCTGCCCGGTTATGGCATAGAACCCATAGTGTACATTCCGGAAAACCCTACCTACCCTTTGCTTGACGAAGGCCTTTTAGCAGAGGTTAGCCCTGATACCACCATTATTAAGCATAAGATTATTGAGCCTTATGCCTGGGCTGCCGCGTTTAGCAAGGGCAGTACCAAGAAGATAAGCAGTGGCATTATACCCAACAAAAAGAAACAGAGTACCCTGCAAAAGCTAATGTTGTGGGTGCGTGGCAACCTGTTTATACCCGATGCACGCGTGCTTTGGGTAAAGCCATCTGTAAAATACCTTACAAAATATATACAGGAAAACGGCATTGACACGGTTATTACTACCGGGCCGCCACACAGCCTGCACCTTATTGGGCTCGGGCTTAAAAAGCAGCTTCCGGCTATAAAATGGCTGGCCGACTTCCGCGACCCGTGGACTACCATTGGGTACCACAAAGAATTAAAGCTATCGGCTACAGCCGAAGCAAAACATAAGGCGCTGGAATGCGAGGTGCTTAACACCGCCGATACCGTACTTGTAACCAGCCCTACCACCAAAAAAGAATTTGAGGCACTTACCTCCCGCCCCATTGCCGTGATTACTAACGGCTATGATGTAGAAAAAGTGATAAAGCAACCGCTTGACGAGAAGTTTTCTCTGGCGCATATTGGATCGTTTTTATCGGAGCGTAACCCGCAAATTTTGTGGCAGGCCCTTGCTGAGCTGATTGCTGAAAGCGCCGATTTTAAGGCCGATTTTGAGCTGAAGCTTATAGGTGCCGTGAGCCAGGAAGTGCTTAACAGCATTACAGCACACAACCTTAACGGCTATGTAAATAACCTTGGCTATGTTGCCCACAGTGAAGCCGTTGCCGCACAACGCAAAAGCCAGGTGCTGCTGCTTGTGGAAATTGACCGGGAAGAAACCAAATGCATTATACCCGGCAAACTGTTTGAATATATGGTAAGCGAAAGGCCGATTTTAGCCATAGGCCCGGATGGCGCTGATTTTGCAGCCATTATAAAACAGACCAACACCGGCGTATTTGCTACATACAGCCAAAAAGAGCTGCTTAAACAAACGTTACTGGGTTACTTTGCCCAATACCGCGAAGGCAACCTTAAAAGCCACCCTATTGGCTTGCAGCAGTTTTCGAGAAAGCATTTAACGGGTGAGTTAGCTGAGTTACTTAAGAGTTTGTAAAAGTAGCAGAGTGGCAAAGTTTTTATCCGAGGTAGATTAACTGTTTAATACTATAAACTTATAGACCATCATGAAAAAATTCGCCATATTATTAGCTATCATAATTTTATCCTGCTTTATAGGTGGGCTTTATGGCATTTTACATGATTTTTTAACCTACTCTATTTCGCCTGAATATTATACCAGATTCAAATTTATACAGTTTGGGCTTGTGTTTGACTACCATAATGCCGAATTGTATCATAACCATCCGCTTATACCTGTGGCCCTGGTGGGCTGGATGGCTACGTGGTGGATGGGCCTGATTATAGGCACTATACTGGGGCTTGTAACGCTAAGACTAAACGCCAAAACCATGTTTACTACAACTCTTAAAGCTATTGGCATTACTATAGCGATATCCTTTATAACGGGTTTGGCAGGGTTGCTGTATGGCTGGCTTTTCCTTATGGATAAGTTTACAGCACTTAAAGCAGCAGGCTGGCAATTGCCCGAAGGGCTTGACGAACCCGGCAATTTTATTATAGTAGGTAGTATGCACAATTTTAGCTACATAGGCGGTGCGCTGGGGTTAGCAGTCGGAATTGTTTTCGTTTTTCGTAAAAATAAGAGTATTTTAGCTGTCTGTTTTTTTAGAAAACTACACATCCACACAACTACAACCAACTAAAAAATCGATGCACAAAAAAGCTACATTATTATTAATAGCAATATTGTCCTGTATTATAGCAGGCGCTTATGGAATTATAAATGATTACTTTTTATTTAAATTTTGCCCTGAGTTTTTTACAGAATTCAAGTTTGTAGAATATGGCGTAACGGACGGCGTTACCAATAACGCAGGCGACAACCCTATAAATATTGTAAAAGTGGGCCTTATGGCAAGCTGGTGGATGGGGCTGATTATAGGCAGTATACTGGGGCTTTTATCGTTACCCATTGCAACACCAAAAGACATGTATAAAACGTTATTCAGGAGTATGGGTATTACTGTGGTTATAACATTTTTAATGTCTTTAGCCGGGCTCATGTTTGGGAGGATATTTTTAACGGATTATAATATTGAAGCCTGGGGCATTTTTATCCCTACCGAAAATGTACTGTACCCTGAACGTTTTATGATGTGCTTAAGCATGCATAATTTTAGTTACATCGGGGCCATCATCGGTATGCTTGTGGGCAGTATTTTTATCATCCGCACAAAACGAAAATTCATGGGTTTTTAAAACTCGTATTTTCTTACAAATCTCTATTTTTTACGATATATCGTAATTTTTTTTGAATTGGAATTTTTGAAATTGAATTTCAAAACTCGTTATCTACCCAAAAATTAAAAGCGGTACCAAAATAGGTTTTCAGACCCTGAAATCATAACCGATTCTGAACTCCAAAAGTGAAAAGTTAACACTTTTAGACTACCTGTTTGCAAGGTTCAGCTTACTTTTTTTACGGCCATAACTAAAGTATACCACAAGGCCTATTACAAGCCATATGGCAAAGTAAATCCAGTTCCAAACACTTAGCTCTGCCATCATATACAAACAGCAAACAAGACCAAGTAATGGTATGATTGACAGGTTTTTACGGAATGCCCATACGGTTAACAGCACCAGTGTTATAAGGAAAATCCACATAGGTATTTTGTGTTTAAAGAGGTTAAAGCCGCTTTCGTACTTTAAATCTTCATTAACCGGCAGAGAATCAACTATTTCCTTGTACTTGACATCATTATCCTTATTCATGCTCAGCAGGTACTCCAAATCCTGAGACCTGGCATTACCCAGTTCGGGGTGGTTTTTAACCAGGTGGCTGTATACCGTTGCAGCCTCCTGCTCTGTTAACGATGTAACTATTGTGGTAGGTGTATTTATTTGTTTCTCGTTGGTTATAAAGATTTTAACCGATTCAGGATTGTATTTTAACAGCGCAGCAAGGCCTATTGCCAGCAGTACCGGCATTATAAATTTAGCGTTTAAATAGGGTATCCTGAATTTTCCTCGGGGCACGTCAGGCCTGTTTTGAAGCACCAGTACACCGGCACATACCAGTACAAAGGCAAACAGGGTACCTATACTGCACAAATCGGTTACCATGGTGAGGTTCAGGAACAAAGCCGGTACAGCTACCACAAAACCGGTAACAATAGTGGCATAAGAAGGTGTCTTGAATTTAGGGTGTACCTTGCTGAAACGCTTGGGTAGCAGCCCATCGCGGCTCATGCTCATCCATATACGCGGTTGGCCCATCTGGAATACCAAAAGCACTGACGCCATGGCAATTACAGCACTCACGGCAATAATACCGCTCATCCATTTAAGGTTTAATTTATCAAATACAAACGCCAGCGGGTCGCCTACGTTTAATTCGCTGTAGCGCACCATCCCTGTGAGCACCAGCGCAATAGCAACATAAAATATAGTACATACAATAATAGCCCACATCATACCCCGTGGCAGGTCGCGCTGTGGGTTTTTACACTCTTCGGCGGTTGTAGATATGGCATCAAAGCCAATATAGGCAAAGAACACGGCAGATACACCCTTAAGCACACCGGCAGCACCGTTTGGCGCAAATGGGTCCCAGTTATCGGTATCTACATAAAATACGCCTACGGCTATTACTAACAATATGATGCACAGCTTAATAACCACCATAAGGTTACTGGCGTTACGGCTTTCTTTCATGCCCCTGTATACCAGTGCAGTAATAATTATAATGATTAAAAGTGCCGGTAAGTCGGCTACAAAATGGAAGGAACCCAGTGTTGGCGCAGTTTTCCAGGCTGTATAAGCATGCTGCAGGTTTTCGCTAAGGTTAGCAAATGTTTTACCACCCTGCATAAGGGCTGTAGCCTCGTCAAAACCATTACTGGCGGTAAGGTAGTCCATTTGTACCCATTGCGGCAGGTAAATACCCCCGCTGTCTAAAAGTCCGGTAAAATAATCGCTCCAGGAAATGGCAACCGTAATATTGCCTATGGCATATTCCATAATCAGTGCCCACCCTATTATCCAGGCAATTAGCTCGCCAAAAGCTACATAACTATAGGTATAAGCACTACCCGAAACCGGTACCATACTGGCAAATTCGGCATAGGCAAAAGCAGCAAAGCCACAAGCTAAAGCCGTAAAAATGAACAGGAAAATAACGGCCGGGCCGCCATCGGCACTGGCCTTGCCTATAGTACTAAAGATACCTGCACCAATAATGGCTGCAATGCCAAAAGCTGCCAAATCCCTCACGCCCAGGTGCCTGCCTAAAGAGTGGTGTCCATCGGCATTGTCTTTTACCTGTTTAAGTATATCCTGAACGTTTTTTTTGCGAAAAAGGTCTTTTAAAGCCATCTAATCTATTTTATGATGCGGTTAACAAATATAAAAACTTAAATTAATAAAGTGCCATTAGTTTGCATAATTCTAAACTATTCTGTAAATTATTATTAATAGATTTTATCTATCAAATTATAGAGAAATACAATACCAAAATCCCGGGAAAACTGGGTGTTAACGCTACTTTTGCATTACAACATATTAATAATCTTAAAACTTATATACTTATGGCATTAGTAGGAAAAAAATTCCCAAATCTAACAGTAGATGCAATCTCTGAAATGGGTGACAACCTTAAAATAAACGTATACGAAGAAGCAGTAAACAACAAGAAAAAAGTTTTATTATTCTGGTATCCAAAGGATTTCACTTTTGTTTGCCCTACTGAGCTTCATGCATTTCAGGCAGCACTTGGCGAATTTGAAAAACGCAATACTATGGTTATAGGCGCATCTTGCGATACTAATGAGGTGCACTTTGCATGGCTTAACACAGCTAAAGACAATGGCGGTATAGAAGGGGTTACATACCCTCTACTTGCCGATACTAACAGGAACCTGAGCAATGTGCTTGGCATCCTTGATATTGAATCATCTGAGTATAATGATGATCTTGATACTGTTATACTTACAGGATCTAACGTTACCTTTAGAGCTACATACCTTGTAGACGAAGATGGCAAAATTTTCCACGAAAGTGTAAACGATATGCCACTTGGCCGTAATGTAAACGAATACCTTAGGCTAATTGACGCTTATACACACGTACAGGTTAAAGGTGAGGTTTGCCCTGCAAACTGGGAAGAAGGCAAAGAGGCTATGACGGCCGACCGTAAAGGTGTTGCTTCTTATCTGGCTTCTAACTAATTACTAACCATTAATTTATACCATCATGTTACAGGAACTTGAAAAAGACAACCTTGCAGAGATTGTTGCAGGAGCGCCGGTTGTTGTTGTGCAATATTCGGCCGGATGGTG
>JAZKDS010000129.1:0-1563 GCA_040387455.1 Bacteroidota bacterium | reverse complement strand
AGGTCAACCAGTGCAAAGACCGATTCCATCATCATTTCGAGCATCATGGGTATGGCCAGTAACAAAACGGCACGCCTGATGCTGCCAGTAGTAAAATCTATATTTTCGCCGCTAAGCGACTGTTTTAGCAATGTAAAAAAGCGTGTTACGGCACCCGGAGATTTTCCTGGTTGTGTCATAATATATTTTATAAAATTATTGAATAAGGGATATAACATGCAGGGCGCATGCCTTGTTTTTTTGCGGAAATGTATTGTCCTTAGTGGATACGTACAGTGGTCAACACCCTCATAGTCTTTAAATTGAACGACAAATATAACCGATTTTTTTAAAGACGGGCAGTCTTTTAAGAATTTTCAAGCAACTCTTTATTTATACGGGTCGAGGCAATGTATGACGCCAATACGCCCAAAATAAAGATGGTAGCCAATACTACAATGATATTAAAAACGGTAATAGCCGTTGGGTAAGGCATGGTTGGGGTAATCATGATAAGGTTTTGCTGCTGTTGCAAAATTACTGTACCCACACCAAGAAGTAAACCTAAAAATGCACCCATAGCAGTTATAAAAGTACCCTGCATAAAAAATATGCGGCGCAGCGTTTTTACCTCAGCACCCAGGTTAAAAAGGGTTTTTATATTCTCTTTTTTATCCAGTATAAGCATAATCAGTGCACCGGCAAGGCAAAAGAGCGTTAGCACCACCACCAGCGAGCAAAACAGGTAGGTAACCAGGTTTTCGGCGTTCAGCATTTTATAGAGCGAATCATTAAGCTGTGCACGGTTTTTTATTTCAATCTTATTTTTAAAGATATGGCTAAGCGATTGCCTTACAGTATTTTCATTGGCACCATCTTTTAACTTAAACTCCAGCGCACTGTACTGGTTTGGGGCAAACTGAAGCAACTCCTGCGCAAGGTCAAGGCTGCAAAACACATACTTGCTGTCTATATCTTCGTTTACAGAATAGACCCCCACAACCATAAGCTCTTCTTTATTAAAACCCTCTTCTTCAGAGTTTATGGCACCGGCACCTGCCTTTGGCACATATACCTCCAGCGGTCGGTTAATATCAAATAAGCCTACACCCAACTTGTTGTAAGTACCGGCACCTATTACTACCTCGCCACTATACATTTGCAGCCACTGGCCACCCAACAGCGTTTTTTTATCGCTAATGGTACTAACAGTAGTATACAGGCTGTCTACCCCTTTTAGGTAAGCCACCTGCTCTTTGCCATTATAATAAAAAAGCACACGCTCTTCGGCAATGGCGCTGTAGGCAGCAATGCCCTGCACCTTGCCAAGCTGTTTTTTTTGTTGCGGAGAAAGGGTAAATGATTTGCCGGTAAGAGCCGTAATTTTAACATCCGGATCGGTAGCGCTGGCAAACGAGAGACTAAAATCGCGCAGCCCGCTAAAAACCGACATAATAATAAACAGCGCAGCCGTGCCCAGTAAAATGCCCCCAGTAGCAATGCCTGTAATTATATTTACGGCAGTGCTTTTACTAAGGCTAATGGTGTAGCGGCGCGCTATGTAGGTGCTAAAACTCAAAGGGT
>JAZKDS010000128.1:0-3815 GCA_040387455.1 Bacteroidota bacterium | reverse complement strand
TCTTCTTTATGCAGGCAGTTGTTAAACCTGCACTGGTCTTTAAGGGCAAAAAACTCCGGGAAATAATCGCCCAGCTCATCCTTTTCCATATCTACAACCCCAAACCCGCGTATGCCGGGTGTATCTATAATTTTTGCACCGAAGTCAAGGTCAAACATCTCGGCAAAGGTAGTGGTGTGCTGCCCCTGGGCATGATGCTGGGACAACTGTTTGGTTTTAAGCTCTAAATCAGGCTGCAGCGTGTTTACCAGCGTGCTTTTACCCACACCCGAATGGCCCGAGAACATGCTTACGTTATCTTTCATCTCTTCCCGCAGCTCATCTATACCCTTACCGGAAACCGATGATACCCTGAGGCATTTGTAGCCAATGCGCTCATAAATAAACTGCATAAACAGCTGGTCATCCTGCGCGGCCTCATCAAAAGTATCTATTTTATTAAAGACCAGAATAGCCTGGATACCATAGGCCTCGGCAGTTACTAAAAAGCGGTCTATAAAACTGGTGGTGGTGGCGGGGTTGTTTATGGTAACCAGCAAAAGCAGCTTATCTATGTTTGATGCAATGATGTGCACCTGATGCGACAAGTTTACCGATTTGCGGACGATATAGTTTTTACGGTCGTGTATTTTGAAAATATTACCGGTAACGGCATCGCTGGTTTCTTCAAGCTCAATATCTACCACATCGCCTACGGCAACGGGGTTTGTGCTTTTTATGCCTTTTAAACGAAATTTACCTTTTATACGGCATTCATATACGTTGCCGTCTTCGGCTTTTACGGTATACCAACTGCCTGTAGATTTATACACGAGTCCTGTCATACCGCAAAGATAAGAATATGGCGGCAAAACACTAAACGTTATACATATAAAAAACGCCCTAAAATAGTGTCTAACTTTTTGAGGACAGTTCATTTAAGGAGCCTTCCTATTTAGTTTTTTGCTTTTTTGCCAAAAGGGCAACGCTTAACCAGATAATTTATGGTGGCGATATAGGCATCCTGGCCTGAGCCAAAGGATTCCCGCGATTCAGTATAAATACCTGCACCCTGATCATTATAGATACTGAGGTCTATATGGGTATTATAGGTAATAAGTGTTGAACTGGACGACGAAGTAACCGCAGTGTTTGTAGTTTTCTTGGTGGTGTTCTTATTTTTATCTGTATTTTCTTTACCTGTGGTTGTGGTAACCCCCGACCCATAAGTAAAAGCACCTTTATTTTGAACATTGGCTGTGCCATAAACCACATATTCTACAGCAAGTATCTCTGCTATCTCTTTTGGTGTAAATGTTTTTATATTATCAAAGCTAATACTGTTCTTTGCCAGAAGCGCGTTTGTAGTGGCGGGATCCTGCAAATTAAGTGAACCGGTGTTTTCCTTAATAGATTTATAGCATGCTGATTGCACCACATCTCGCATAGATTCTGCCATAACAGTTCCATCATTAGTTATATAGTCAAAGGGCAGCACAGCTATTTTGTCCTTCCGTTCCTCGGCAGTAGACGTTGTTTTCGCAGCCGCTGCGGCATCATGTATAATTTCAGTACGCCCACTGGTAAATGTAATTTTGTTTATATCATCTTTACTTAACTCATATTCCAGTGCTTCTCCTTTATAGGTAAATTTTATGGTACTTGACCCCATACTGGTAACCTTACCTTCCATTTGCTTGCCATCCAGCATATATATTACATCATTCTGGCCCTGTGCCAAAGCCGTAAAAGCAGTACCAAGCAACAGCCCGGCAACTACTAACATCCTGAGTTTTTTTACTATCTTCATGGGTTTTAGATTTTAAAGGCCAGACCTGCCCCTATGCAATCTAGCGAATTACCATCAGAGCTTACGCCTTTGTAAAAAATAAAAATATCCAGCTTACTGTTTGTCCAGCCTATTTTACCCTGGTAGTACAAACCGCCGTCGGCACCATCCTGAAGGGCTATTGCATAACCTACATCGGCGGTATAAAACAGGCTTTCGCCCTGCTTAACCCTTCCTGAAAATGCCACGGGAACAAAAGAATAATTATCAAAATCTTTTTTACCCAGATAAGTAGAATAGCCTGTAGCAACGCCTATGGCAACAATTTCGTGCACCTGCCAAAGGTATGAGGCATCGGCCCCTACGTTAAAAGATGAAACATCTGAAGCTTTACCGATAGGTAAAGCCCCATGCGCCCCCAGCCTGAATCCATCCTGCTGGGCAAAACCGATTACTGTAAATGCTAAGAAGCATGTAATAGATAAAAATGTTTTCATAGAGTAAAATTAATTGGTTGTACCCAAAAATAACAAATTAATCTATTTGACTGCTGCATTGCTTTATAAATTAGTTATTGATAATTTTTTCCTGCTGGCTGATACTCTCCTGGTGGATGGCCTTAAAAATATCTATCACAAAATCTTTTCCAAGACCTTTTTCAGCACCCTGAGCCGTCATTTTATCAAGTATTTCGTTCCATCTTTTATTTTGTAAAACTGCCACATTAAACTCTTTTTTAAGCGAACCTATTTGGCCTGCTACCTGCATGCGCTTGCCCAATATCTCGATTATTTTATTATCATATTCATCAATATTTACACGCAGAGCGGCCATGCGGCTCGTATAATCGTCTGCCTGGGTAGTTTCTTTTCGCACGCGCAGGTCTTCAAATATCTGCTTAAGCGTGGTAGGCGTAACCTGCTGGGCGGCATCGCTCCATGCATTATCCGGGTCGGTATGCGTTTCTATAATAAGTCCGTCATAATTAAGGTCAAGCGCCTGCTGGCTTACTTCCTGAATCATATCGCGGCGGCCGGTAATGTGGCTTGGGTCGCAAATAAGCGGCAGGTCAGGGAATTTGTTTTGCAGCTCAATAGCCAGCTGCCACTCCGGTATGTTGCGGTACTTGGTTTTCTCATACGTGCTAAACCCCCGGTGAATAACCCCCAGCTTTTTAATTCCTGCATTATGTAGCCTTTCTACACCACCCAGCCACAGAGCAAGGTCAGGGTTTACCGGGTTTTTAACCAATACAATTTTATCTGTCCCCTGCAACGCATCGGCAATTTCCTGCACAGCAAAAGGGTTAACGGTGGTGCGGGCACCTATCCACAACACGTCGATATCATGCTCAAGCGCGAGTTTTACATGCGTGGCGTTTGCAACCTCGGTAGCCATAAGCAGGCCGGTTTCGGCTTTAGCCTTTTGCAGCCATTTTAGGCCGATGGCACCTACACCCTCAAACCCTCCAGGGCGTGTGCGTGGCTTCCAGATACCGGCGCGGTAAATGCTCACGTCGCTATCTTTAAGCTCGTGGGCTATCTTTAAAACCTGTTCTTCGGTCTCGGCGCTGCACGGGCCTGCTATTACCAAAGGGTGGTCCAATTTAAAATCGTCTAACCAGGTGCGAAGGGCGGGGCTATTTTCCATACATTTTTATTTTCTATTGATTATTTTTTTGTTTTTAATCCCGGGGGCGTCCCCCCCGGCTAATATACGCGACCCTTTCAGGGTCAGGGAACGTTGCTGTTGAGACTGAATACTGATTACTGCCACTGCTACTTTATCCCATTCAGGATATTTTTTATACGATTTGTATTCTCCATTTCGTCAAAAATGCCATCAAAATCTTCTATTTCCAGCAGCCGCTGAAAGTTTTGCAGGTTGGCGATGTATAGCCCTAATGCTTCTGACACGTTTTCTTTATTCTCCTTAAAGATGCAGCAGGAAAGATCATTTTTAAGATACTTTTTAAGGGCTTTGTCTGCCTGGGTTTCCAACTCAAGCCTGTCTACAAGAAATAATGTACGTGTTGCATTACCAGAGC
>JAZKDS010000127.1:1449-3298 GCA_040387455.1 Bacteroidota bacterium | reverse complement strand
CGATACACAGCTTAATACTACCATAGGCAGCCTTACGTCAAAAAATGCCACCGTGCTGGAATTTAACTTTGTGCCCAGTGCCAGTACCCTTGCCTTTACGTTTTTATATGCATCAGAAGAATATGGCACCTTTCAATGCGATTATGGCGATGCCTTTGCCATACTGCTTACTGATAATACCACCGGTGTAACCGTAAACCTGGGCGTTGTGCCGGGTACAGATACGCCCATATCATCTTACAGTGTGCGCAACGGGGCATATAACAGTGCTTGTGCCGGGGCTAACGTGGCCTATTTTGGCACATTTTATCAACCAGGGGTTGTAGATGGCCCTATGAACTTTAACGGCCGTACCGTGCCCTTTTTTGTAGACACCCCTATTGAGCCCGGGCACAACTACCACATTAAATTTGTAATTGCCGACCGTACTGATGAGCAGTTTGACTCGGCCCTGTTTTTAAACGGCGGCAGCTTTAACACCGGCGCCCCGTTACCTCCTGAACCCATAATAATAAGCACACTGCCGCCTTACAGCCTGTGCGATGATAATAATGATGGCTTTGCGCTGTTTGACCTTGCCGGTTATATGCCGCAGGTGCTGGGCGCCGTATCGCCTACAGGCAATTACTCCGTTACTTATTATGAAACTCCCGAAGATGCAGATGCAGGAGATAATGCCATAAGCATTACAGGGGGGTATACTAACAATGTATCGTTAGAGCAAACGCTGTATGTAAGGGTTACATTAGTAGGTAACACCGATATGTATGCCGTGGGCACCTTAAACATTGTGGCAACCCCAAGCCCAATATATGAAGATAACCTTTCGGCTATAGCCATTTGCCCCGGCACAGCTACAGACCTTACGGTTAATGTTAACGAACTCGAGAACATAAGCGAGTACGCTGTAACCTACCACCTTACCGAAGTTGCGGCCATTGCGGGCACTCCTGCTATAACGCAGCCAGAGGCTTTTGTATCTCAATCTGATGAAGTTTTTATATGGGTGCGTATAACAGACCCCGAAACCGGGTGCTTTGAGGTGCTGCTGCAACCCGTTTTAACCTGGGCAGCATTTGTGGTAGTAAACATAGATGAAGCCAATGTTGCAGTTTGGTATGAGGATGAAGTTGATGGTTTTGATTTTACCCTGGCGCTTAACGGCGTATCCACAACCCAAAGTATCTTTACCCTTGCCGAACTTAACTATTGCAACAATACACTCACCGTTACTAATACTACCTGCAACACCAGTACAGACATATTTTTCAGCATTTACCCCCCAGCACCCACCGGTGAGAGTCCGCAAATTTTTACCCAAGGCCAAACTCTGGCCGATCTTGACATTGAAGGCACAGGCATAAGCTGGTTTACAGCTGCTGTGGGTGGCACGTTCCTGAGTATGGATACCCCGCTACAGGATGGTGTTATTTATTATGCCGCACAGCTTATAGATAATTGCGCCGGGATTGAGCGCCTGCCTGTAATGGTTAACCTTGTGGCAGGGCTAAACGGCAACAGCCTTGCCGCGCTGCGCTGCTACCCTAACCCGGTTAAAAACGAGCTGAAACTGGAGCACACCACAACCCTGCTAAGCGCTACGCTATACAACACCCTGGGGCAGGAAGCGCTGAATGCACAAATAAACAACACAACAGCTACCCTTAAGCTGGACAACCTGGCAAATGGTATTTACCTGATGAAAGTAAAAGCCGAAAATGGTGAAAAGATAATTAAGGTAGTGAAGGAATAGTTCTATATAAAATATTTTGAAAATTGAGTTCGAGAGACACTTTTGTAAAAATCAAGGAGCTCGGCCCAACTTACAAGTTCAACATCAACAACATGG
>JAZKDS010000127.1:0-1439 GCA_040387455.1 Bacteroidota bacterium | reverse complement strand
ATTTTATAAATCTTATTATTCAGTATCAATCTTATATAAAATATTTTGAAAAAACGCACGCTCAAAAAAATAGGGAGGCGGTTTTTTTGGGATAAAAAGCCACACACCACCAGTTGTAAATTTACGATACAGGAGTTGTATATATATGACTTTTTAGCGTTTTGAATCTTAAACTCCGAAAGTGAAATATTAAGCGCTTTTTTTGATTTAAAAATGAAAAAGCCACGCAAAAATGCGTGGCTTTTTCTGCTATAACCAAACCTCTTTTTTAACGCGCCGCAATGGTTTCAACAAACGTTTTGTTGTTGTAAGTCATTACAAGCGTGATATTTTTTCCTGCAGTATTTTTAACGTCAAACTTTTTAGCAAGGGCTTGCTGACCTGTAACTGTCTCAGCATAAAGCTCATTGTTATTTTCGTCGTACATTTTTATAGCAACCGGTGTTTTTTCTGCGTTCAATATGTTTACTGTAACTACGCCGTTTTTAGCAACTACTACCGGCTTAAGCACCTCAGTAACCGCTTCGCTAACGGTAGCATATTTATCAGCTATGGTAATCTGGTGACGAGATACTTTTGCACCTGTCTCAGTTTCAAGGAAATAAGTACCCTGAGGAAAAGCAGTAAGGTCATAGCTCCTGTTGATTTCAGTACCTTTACCTTTAATGTTTTCGTCAAAAATTACACCACCATCATTGCTATATATTGCTACATGAACATCTTTTGCTTCTACTACTGTAAAGCTAACTACTTTACCTGCACCTTCTTTTACCCTTACTGATAGCTTAGCATCATTTGCAGTGGCTGTAAACGCAGTAAAAAATACTGCAAGGGCTAATCCGAATTTCATTATATTTCTCATAACTTAAACTGTTTTTTGGTTGAACAATTTTAATACTGCTAAATTACATATATACTATAATGAGTGTTACATCAATATTTACTACATTATATGCTATATTAACTTTACGAAAACGTTTTTTAGTTAAATTAAGCAAATATGCATACATTTTAAGTAAATTTGTAAAGCAAAATCTTTTTGAAAATGAAATTTTTAAAGCCTGCGCTTGAAGTAGTTGAACCCTCTTTCGGGAGCTCATTTACCTGTATAAAATTTAACCGCAATACTAACCTCAAGGCGCACCTGTGGCACCACCATCCAGAGGTGGAGCTGGTTTTTGTAAACGGCGGCTCAGGCAAGCGCCAGATAGGCAGCCACATAAGCTATTATACCGATGGCGACCTGTTACTTATAGGCAGCAATCTGCCCCATTGCGGCTTTACCGATGACCATACCGGCAATATCGATGAAACCGTGATACAAATGAAGCCTGATTTTTTGGGTGATAGCTTTATGACATTGCCCGAAACCAGAAGCCTGCTACAGCTGTTCTCAAGGGCACGCGGTGGTATAGCCTTTGGCCCTGAAACCCGACTAA
>JAZKDS010000126.1:480-5509 GCA_040387455.1 Bacteroidota bacterium | reverse complement strand
ATGGTACCGGTATTGTGCACACCGCCCCTACTTTTGGTGCAGATGATGCCAAGGTAGCCAAAGAGGCTAAACCGGAAGTACCACCAATGTTAGTATTGGATGAGTATGGCAACCCTGTACCTTTGGTAGATTTACAAGGTAAATTCACCAGCCATGTGGGCAGCCTGGCTAACCCTAACGGCGAGGCACTGGAACTTGCAGGTAAGTATGTTAAAAATGAATATTATGATAAAGACATGGCTCCGCAACGCAGCGCTGATGTTGAAATATCTATTTACTTAAAAGAAAACAACAAAGCCTTTAAGGTAGAAAAATACGTGCACAGCTATCCGCACTCATGGAGAACGGACGAGCCGTTGCTATACTACCCACTGGACAGCTGGTTTATTAAAGTGACCGATGTGCGCGACCGTATGTTTGGCCTTAACGACACCATAAACTGGAAGCCTAAGGCTACCGGCGAAGGCCGCTTTGGCAACTGGCTTAAAAATGCTAACGACTGGAACCTGAGCCGCTCACGCTACTGGGGTATTCCGTTGCCTATATGGAGGACTGAGGATAAAACCGAAGAAGTACTTATCGGCTCGGTAGAAGAGCTGTATAACGCCATAGAAAAATCTGTTGCTGCCGGTGTTGCCACAGAGAATCCTTTTGCCGGATTTGAGCCGGGCAACATGAGCGAGGAGAATTACAACCTCATCGACCTGCATAAAAATGTGGTAGATAAGATTGTGCTGGTGTCGCCATCAGGCAAGCCTATGAAGCGCGAAACCGACCTGATAGACGTTTGGTTTGACAGCGGTGCCATGCCGTATGCGCAATGGCACTACCCATTTGAAAACAAAGAGCTGATAGACAATCACGAGGCCTTCCCTGCCGACTTTATTGCCGAGGGTGTTGACCAGACCCGTGGGTGGTTTTATACGCTGCACGCCATAGGAACGCTGGTGTTTGACCAGGTGGCGTATAAAAATGTAGTATCTAACGGACTTGTACTTGACAAGAACGGCCAAAAAATGTCAAAACGTTTAGGCAACGCGGTAGACCCGTTTACTACACTTGCCGAGTATGGCCCAGATGCCACCCGCTGGTACATGATAAGCAATGCTAACCCATGGGATAACCTTAAGTTTGACATTGAGGGTGTAGCTGAGGTGCGCCGCAAATTCTTCGGTACGCTATATAACACCTATTCGTTTTTTGCGCTGTATGCCAATATAGACAACTTTACCTATGCAGAGGCAGAAATTCCGCTTGAGGAAAGGCCGGAGATAGACCGCTGGATATTAAGCGAGCTTAACACCCTTATAAAAGACGTAGACGGCTATTATACCGATTATGAGCCTACCCGCGCTGCACGTGCCATATCTGACTTTGTGCAGGAAAACCTGAGCAACTGGTATGTGCGCCTGTGCCGCCGCCGTTTCTGGAAAGGTGAATATGCGCAGGATAAAATAGCCGCTTACCAAACGCTGTATACCTGCCTGGTTACGGTTGCAAAACTAAGTGCACCTATAGCCCCGTTCTTTATGGACAGGTTGTACAAAGATTTAACACAGGCTTCACACAAAAACGCGTCTGAGAGTGTACATTTGGCCGATTTTCCTGCATATGCTGATAACTTTGTTGATAAATCGTTAGAAAGCAGGATGCAAAAAGCCCAAACAATTTCGTCCTTAGTACTATCTTTAAGAAAGAAAGAAAGCATAAAAGTGCGTCAGCCATTACAGCGTGTTATGGTACCTGTTTTAGACGCTAAACAGAAGGCAGAAATTGAGGCAGTAGCCGAATTGATCAAGGCCGAAGTTAACGTTAAGGAGATAGCATTACTGGATGATGCAAGCGGAGTACTGGTTAAACAGATAAAACCAAACTTTAAAGCCCTTGGGCCGCGATTTGGTAAAGATATGGGCGCTGTAGCTAATGCCATAAAAGGCTTTGGACAAGAACAGATAGCCGAGCTGGAAGCCAACGGAAGCCTTACGGTAGACCTTGCCGGAAAGAGCATAACGCTAACACCGGATGACGTAGAGATATCAAGCCAGGACATACCAGGATGGCTGGTAGCTAATGCAGGCGGTATAACCGTTGCGCTGGATATAACCCTGACCGAAGAATTAAAGAAAGAGGGCATAGCCCGCGAGCTGGTAAACAGGATACAAAACATCCGTAAAGACAGTGGCTTTGAAGTAACCGACAGGATAACTGTTACGCTAAAAGATAATAATATACTACAGGAAGCCGTTATGGCAAATGAGGCGTATATAAAGAGCGAAACCTTAACCGATTCGCTGGTTTTCAGTCCGGTAGTAGAAAATGGTACGGAAATTGAGTTTGATGATATAACAACCCTAATATTAATTTCAAAATAGATTGAAAAATGGTAGATGAGCAGCAAATACGATACTCGGATGCAGACTTAGCCGAGTTCAGGGAATTAATTACTAATAAAATAGATAAAGCCAAAGCCGATTTAGACTTAATACGTTCAGCTTATATGAACGACCTAAATAACGGTACTGACGATACTTCGCCTACTTTTAAAGCTTTTGAAGAAGGCAGCGAAACCATGAGCAAAGAGGCAAACTCTCAACTTGCCATCCGCCAGGAAAAGTTTATCCGCGACCTTAGAAATGCACTTGTGCGTATTGAAAACAAAACGTATGGCATTTGCAAAGTAACGGGCAAGCTTATCAACAAAGAGCGCCTTAAATTAGTTCCGCATGCTACTATGAGCATCGAAGCTAAAAACATGCAACGATAACAGCATTACTTTAACCGCCCCAACAGGGGCGGTTTTGTTTTGTATGGCCGGCGGCATTGTATTACAAAAACCATTTTGAGTATATTTACACTGAAATACATTTGAAATGGAAGAAGTATTGCAAGCCATAGCCCTAAAACAGCAACTTGACAGCATGCGCCCGCTTGATAAAGAGCAGGAGGCTAAAATTATGCAGAAGTTTCGCCTGGACTGGAATTACCACTCAAACAACCTTGAGGGTAATTCACTTACCTATGGTGAAACCAAAGCACTCATTATGTATGGCGTTACCGCCCTGGGCAAGCCCCTTAAAGACCATTTTGAGGTTACCGGCCATAACGAGGCTATCAACTGGGTGATTGACGTTGTAAAAGGCGATTATCCGCTTACTCAGAGTTTCATCCGCGAGCTACACACGCTATTGCTTAAAGAACCCTATCAGGTAGACGCACAAACACCAGACGGCAGCCCTACCAAAAAATGGGTACAGGTTGGAACTTACAAGTCATCCCCCAATCACGTACAGACAAAAACCGGTGAAATATTTTATTTTGCCACCCCTGAAGAAACGCCAGCCGAAATGGCCGGGCTTATGGAATGGTATATTAAAAAGACTGAAGACGAAAGCTTCAACCGTATACTGCTCGCAGCAGAATTCCATTATAAGTTTATACGCATACACCCGTTTGATGATGGCAATGGGCGTACCGCCCGTATATTGATGAATTTCATACTTATGAAATTCGACTACCCGCCGGTTATCATCAAAACAGAAGATAAAGAAAATTACTATGCCGCCCTGCGGTTAGCAGATGTGGGTGAGTTGGAACCTTTCGTAAACTACATCGCCACAAATCTTATACGCTCTTTAGAAATTATGATTACAGGTGCCAATGGCGAAAACATAGAGGAACCCGATGATATTGATAAAGAGATAGCGCTGTTGGAGAAGAGGTTAAGTGGACTGGGAGAAGAAATTGAGGAGAGATCTGAAGAAATCGTTGAAGGGGTATTTAGAGATATACGTGATATAGCTTCTGAAATTAAAAATAAATTAAGTGATGTAGAAAGGTTCTATCATAATAAAAGCATTGTTATATATATAGATAATAATGAATACACTAAGGAATTGGAATTCGATTTAAAAAGAGTTAGCGACATTAGATTATATGTGAATTATTATGGGTTGAAAAAACCGGGACTAGACAACTTCCGATTTTACGATGAATTTAAAATTGAGTTTAAGCAACTAAAATATTTTGTCTATAATAATGAAAATAGGGATATCCCTATTTTAATAAAATATTATCACCCACTATCAAAAGGTGAAAAAGATAAATTACTTACTGATATAATTAAAAGGCATAATAAAGAACTTGATGAGGCATTAAATAAAAAAGAAAGGGAAGGCCAAGAACCTTCCCAATATACTTTAGATTAAACCATCACTTTCTTCCACTTTCCCCTTTTAAAAAGAAAAAAGCTTGCTATACTCATACAGGTTTCGGCTACAGGTATGGCAATAAACACACCCGTTGGCCCCATCCTGAAGGTGCGTACCAGCACATAAGCCATGGGCACCTGAAACAGCCAGAACCCAAAAAAGTTGACCCACGTGGGTGTTTTGGTATCGCCACTGCCATTAAAAGCATTCATCATAACCATACCTATACCATAAAACACAAAGCCCAGGCTCATAATGCGTATGGCTTTTACGGCAATATCGTGCACGGCCGGGTCATTGGTAAAAAACCACATCATGCTATCGGCCGCCAGCAACGTTATTACCATGATTACGGCCATATAAATGACGTTAAATTTTATGGTAACCCACACGCTGCGCTCTGCCCTGTCTTGCTTCTTAGCACCCAGGTTTTGCCCTACAAGTGTAGCTGCGGCACCACTCAACCCCCATGCCGGAAGCAGAAAAAACATCATGATGCGCAAGGCACTCTGGTACCCTGCCGAGCCTTCGTCCCGGCCAGTTTCGGCAACCAGTTCAGCTAAACAAATCCAGCTGCATGAGGCTATTACAAATTGCAGCACACCCGGTGCGGCAATTTTTACCACAGCTTTTATCTGTTCTATATCGGGCTTTAAATACGTCAGGACCACCTTTAGCTTGCCTTTACCATTAAACATATTCCACGCCTGGTACAATACGCCCATAGTGCGCCCTATGGTAGTGGCAATGGCAGCACCGGTAAGCCCAAAAGCCGGTATGGGGCCAAACCCGTTAATAAACACGGGGCATAATATAATGTT
>JAZKDS010000126.1:0-470 GCA_040387455.1 Bacteroidota bacterium | reverse complement strand
AACATTGGCTATCCAAAGACTTTTCATGGCAATGGCAGCATTGCCTGCACCACGAAAGATACCGTTAAACAAAAACAGCAGCATGATAATAAAAGTGCTGCCAAAGGTAATGCGCATAAAAGGGGTACCGTATATTGCCGAGGCTTCAGATGAGCCCATGGCAATGAGGATATCGGTTGCAAAAATAATTCCCGGTACAGCTATCAGCGTGTTGATACCCAAGGCTACAATTACCGCCTGCATGCCTGCTTTGGCCGCTGCCACAGGGTCTTTTTCGCCAATGCGCCGCGCCACCGTGGCAGTGGCCGCCATACTTACACCCATGGCTATGGAGTACAGTATGCTGAGTACCGACTCTGTTAAGCCTACAGTTTGCACGGCATAACTGCTATTTTCAAGATGGCCCACAAAATAAAGGTCAACCAGTGCAAAGACCGATTCCATCATCATTTCGAGCATCATGGGTATGG
>JAZKDS010000125.1:0-10950 GCA_040387455.1 Bacteroidota bacterium | reverse complement strand
AAGGGGGCTGTTTAATGCAACCAGGCAGGCAGGTAGTGTTTTTTGTGCTGTGCGTACACCTTCTTTAGAGTCTAGGGTAAAAGTGCCCTGTTGCAGCGGCATGTGGAACATATTGTATTCATTATTCCAGCTGCCGGCAAAATAGGTAAGCTCATAGTTGTTTTCCTGAAGTACCATACCTGCCGAAGCCATTTCAAACAGGGTAACATCGCTTTTTTCGGTATGTTTTATTTCACTCCATTGTTCAATAACATCCTCATTGGCATACGCGTTAAAGCAGAGTGTAACCTCAAGAGGGTAGTGGCTGTCTTTAAGGAAAATTTTTGTGGTTGTAATGCCCTGCGCTGTTTCTGATGTATGCTTGTGATATACCAGATTTGTAGTTATGTTGCCATCGGCGTGTTTAATACCCACAGCTGCGGTTGACACATTAACACCAAACGCGGGGTAAAACTCGCCGTAGTTTTTGTTGGGCAGGGCTTCTAAATCTTTTATGGGCAGGGGCTGGCCGTAGTGCAGTTGCAGTAGTTTTTTCTGACCATCTACCCCCAATACCAGCATGTTGCTTTTAGTGGATATGGTTATTTTTTTGTTTTGGGCTGCCGCAGGTAACATAAATAAGGCCATGGCAAATAGCCACAGCCCGGTGTTTTTATAAAAAAGGTTAAAAGACATAGGTTATAAATTTATTTCAAATCTATACTATCCTATTCTAATAACAAAATATTTTTTATGTATTTCTATAAATATAAAAGGGGAGCAGTTACGCTCCCCTTTGTGTTTAAGAATTTATTGCTTCTTCATTTTCTTTGTCCAGGTAGCCCTGTACAATTTCTATGGCATTAGCAACCACATCGCTCAGGGCAGTAATATAACTACCCTCTGGTGCAGTGCTTATGGCGTGTTTAACGGCATCATTTTCACGGGGGATAACCTCATAGGTAATTTTCCTTCCTGATTCGGCAAAGCCCTCCATCAAGAGCCCGTTTATTTCTTCTTCGGTTCGGCCGCGCAGGTGTTTTTCGTTTCGCATAATAATATGGTCAAACATACGGGCGGCAATTTTAGCGCACTCCCTTATGTCCTGGTCGCGCCTGTCTCCCACGCCCGATATAATGCCAATTTTTGAGGTAGCCTCTATATTGCTCAGGTAATCTTCTACGGCAAGGTAGCCGGCAGGGTTGTGGGCAAAATCTATAAGTACCTTAAATTTATTGAATTCAAAAATATTCATACGGCCCGGTGTTTGTGCTGTACCCGGAATAAACGTTTGTAACGACAGGCTGATGTCTTCGGTCTTAAAGCCCCACAGGTAAGAGGTTAGGGTAGCGGCTAGCACGTTGGCAATCATGAACTTGGCTTTTCCGCCTAAAGTTAAGGGCACATGCGATGCTTTTTCGATACGGATTTTCCATTCGCCTTTTTTAATAGTGATAAAGCCATTTTCATAAACAGCAGTAACGCGGCCTGCTTTGGCTTCTTCTTTAATAAAGGTACTGTCTTCGTCAAGGCTAAAGTAAGCTACATTACACTCCAGCTCTTTACCTATTTTAATACACTCGGGGTCATCTCCATTTAATACTGCCCAGCCGTCTTTTTTTACGCTGCGCGGAATAACGCGCTTCACGCGGGCAAGATCATCAAGGGTATTGATGTCAGAAAGGCCCAGGTGGTCTTCCTGTATGTTAGTAATAACACCGATGTCGCATCGGCTAAAGCCAAGGCCAGAGCGCAGTATACCGCCACGGGCAGTTTCTAAAACGGCAAACTCTACTGTTGGGTCCTTTAGTATATATTCGGCGCTGAAAGGGCCTGTAGTGTCGCCTCTTTCCAGCATGTGGTTTTGAATGTAAATACCATCTGATGTGGTAAAGCCCACTTTGTAGCCATTGTTTTTAACAATATGTGCCAGCAGGCGGGTAGTGGTTGTTTTACCATTAGTACCGGTTACCGCAAAAATAGGGATGCGGCTTGGCTTGCCCGGCGGGTACAACATGTCTATAACCGGTGCGGCCACGTTGCGCGGAAGCCCCTCTGACGGGGCAAGGTGCATCCTGAAGCCCGGTGCGGCGTTAACCTCAAGTATTACGCCACCATTTTCTTTAAGCGGCTGCGTAAGGTTTTCGGCCATAATATCAATACCACAAACATCAAGGCCTATCACGCGGCTGATGCGCTCTGACAGGAATATGTTTTCAGGGTGCATCAGGTCGGTTACATCTACAGATGTGCCTCCGGTGCTAAGGTTAGCGGTAGATTTAAGGTACACAATTTCATCACTTGCCGGAACGGTTTGCAGCGTATAGCCCATTTTTTCAAGCAAATCGGTAGTATCGCGGTCCACGCTAATTTCGGTCAGTACATTTTCGTGCCCGTAACCGCGGCGTGGGTCAAGGTTTTCGGTTTCAATAAGCTTTTCAATACTATCGGTACCGTTGCCTTTTACGTGTGCCGGAACCCTTTGGGCGGCGGCTACCACTTTATTATCAATTACCAGCACACGGAAATCAAAACCGGTAATAAATTTTTCTACAATAACGCGGGTGCCGTAGGTTTGTGCAAATGCCAGGCCGGCCAGGGCATCTTCCCAGGTTTTTACATTGATTGATGCGCCCTTGCCGTGGTTGCCGTCTAACGGCTTTAAAACTATAGGGTAGCCTATTTTGTCTACCACTTCTTTTAAGCTCTCTTCGGTGGTGCAAATACCTCCATTAGCCACCGGTATGCTTGCCGCATCGAGCATTTTTTTGGTTTGCTCTTTATTGCAGGCAATATCTACTGCTATGTGGCTTGTTTTATTTGTAATGGTGGCCTGAAAACGCATTTGGTTGATGCCATAACCCAACTGTACAAGCGAGTTAGTGCCCAGGCGAATCCAGGGTATATCGCGCGCTACGGCTTCTTCTACAATACTGCCGGTAGAAGGGCCCAGACGGTCGCGCTCGCGTATTTTGCGCATGGTTTGCAGGTCGGCCTCCAGGTCATAATCAGTACCTGCAATAAGTGCTTCGGCAATGCGCACCGATGCTTCGGCGGCAAAAATGCCCACATTTTCTTCCAGGTAGCTAAATACAACATTGTAAGTGCCGGGTGTCTTGGTTTCGCGCGTGCGGCCAAAACCGGTATCCATCCCCGCAAGGGTTTGAATTTCGAGTGCTATATGCTCTATAACATGCCCCATCCAGGTGCCGCGCTCAATGCGGCTAAAAAAGCCCCCAGGAGTGCCTTCGCTACAGCGATGACTGTACATTGAGGGTATCAGTACCTCTATGCGCTCTCTAAAACCCGGTATCTTATTAGTAGGATACTGCTCCATTTCCTCCAGGTCGAGGCGCATCTGGATTAATTTCTTTCTTTTTACACTCCAGATGTTGGGGCCGCGTAGGGCCTGAATTTTCTCAATCTTCATAAATTGGCAATGAGGGCGTTTAGGTTAGTGGTAAATGATAAATTTTTGGTGTTTTTTTTGATTTTTTATCAAAAAAGGAATTGATGTGTTTTAATCGTTATTTGTTCGTTAGAAAATTACTTAAAAAATTAATTAAAAAGTATCTTTGACGTAATTTTTTTATAATATCACTTGCTGATAACATTATAGAAAGAAATAATTAACCGTAAATTGCGCTTTTTACGCTTTTAATTACTTTTACAGCATGGATATTGTACAGGGAAAACTGATAATAATAGGAGGAGCAATAGATAAAGGCAGCTTTACAGAGGTGTCTTATGACGAAAATATTGCAAACAATTTAAACTTTTTTGAAACCGGCATTTTGCGCCGCATCATACGCGAGTCTAAGCATGGCGAAGAAAGCCGCATTGAGGTTATAACCACGGCATCGGTAATTCCGCGTGAAGTGGGGCCACAATATGTAAAGGCTTTTGAATACCTGCATGCCACAAATGTGGGGCTTATGTATATTGAGCGCCGCGAGCAGACACATGACCCCGAAATACTGGCACGCATACAGGCTGCCGATGTGGTAATGTTTACCGGTGGCGACCAGCTTAGGCTAACCTCTATACTGGGTGGCACTAAGTTTCATGATATTATACTGGATAAGTTTAAAAACGAAGAGTTTGTGTATGCAGGCACCTCGGCAGGGGCAGCAGCGGCATCAAACAACATGATATACCAGGGCAGCAGCCAGGAAGCGCTGCTTAAGGGCGAGGTAAAAATTACCAGTGGCCTTAGCCTTATACAAAACGTTATTATAGATACGCACTTTGTGCAGCGCGGCCGCATAGGGCGCCTGTTTCAGGCTGTGGTGGGCAACCCCCGCGTGCTGGGCATTGGCCTGGGCGAAGATACCGGCCTGCTTATTACCAGCGATGGTAAAATGGAAGCTATAGGCAGCGGCCTTGTTATTTTAGTTGACGGACGCCAGGTAAAAGATACCAATCTAACGCAGGTAGAGCTGGGCAAGCCTATATCTATAAATAATATGATTGTGCATGTAATGAGTATGTATGATACCTACGACCTGAATACGCACCAGATGGAAATACACAACTCTCAATACCATATTCCGCTTATAACGCCTATGGAGACTGATGATGAGGCAGTAGTGCCCAGTGAGGATAAGGAGTAAATATTTGAAATTCCAAATTTCAAAAAACAAATAATAAAAGGCACAACGGGTCGCAAAGTTTTATTCTTCGCGATACTTTGTGCCTTCTTTGTGTAACTTTGTGAAACAACAAGCAAACCATGAAAATTATTATACACGGCGGTTTTTTTAGCGAAAGCACTACCGATGCTGCGACCAAGAAAGCCAAACAGGATGCGCTTACTGCTATTGTTACGCAGTCTTATGACTATCTTAAATCGCACACAGCGGTTGAGGCTGTGGCTTTTGCCGTTACACTACTGGAAGACAATGTGCTGTTTAATGCAGGCATTGGCAGCCAGATACAAAGTGATGGCAAAATACGCATGAGTGCTGCCCTTATGGATGGTACTACGCAAAAAATGAGCGGTGTTATAAATATTCAGGATGTGCAAAACCCTATACTTGTAGCCCAAAAACTAATGCCGTATGATGACCGTGTTTTAGGCGGGGAAGGGGCAATACAATTTGCGCGTACCAGCGGTTTTGCCGAGTTTAGTACCGAAACACCTGAAAGGCGTGCCGAGTACCTAAAAAAGCTGGCTGCAACCGGTACCGGTACTGTGGGCTGTGTAGCGCTTGATGCCGATGGCAAACTGGCAGTGGCAACCTCTACCGGTGGTAAAGGTTTTGAAATGGTGGGCCGCATTAGCGATAGTGCAACCGTGGCAGGAAATTATGCCAATGCCTTTTGTGGTGTAAGCTGTACCGGTGTAGGCGAAGATATTGTGAGTAATGCTACTGCTACTAAAATTGTAACCCGCGTTACCGATGGTATGCCTATTGCCGATGCTTTTGCCAAAACCTTTGATGAGCTTAAACCTTATGATGGTTTTGCCGGCGCTATTGCCGTTGATGCCTACGGTAATATTTTTCATCAGGACTCGCACCCCAGCATGGTGTTTGCCAGTTTTGATGGGGAGACGGTTGAGGGGTTTAAATAGTCTGATACTTAAGCCTGATGTTTGTTGCTGGTTTTTAAAAATCTAAATGCTATATTACCATGCAGGATGCACTCTGGAAAGCAATTAGGGATTATCTCAGCGGCATTACCCGCGAGAATTTCTCCGGAAAATATGATGACCTTGCCAACATTCTTATTGAATATAATGAGATGGGTATGGGCAGAGATGCTATCATGGCTTTATGGAGTGAATATGCCCGGTGGATGGCTGATTCCTGGGATGTTTACCAGGATGAGGTTTTTGTAGAAATAAGCAACCGTTTAGAAGGGTATTGCCCGCCTCATTATATACTATATTTAAAGCCCTAAACAGGAGCTTTTTAAAATATTACAATCAATAAATATTTCAAATCTTACCTGTTTATACCACTGGCTGGTACAAATAATTACCCTTGCGGGATTATTGCTGTGTACTATATCCTTTAGAAATTTACTTGTTAAAATTTATTTAAAATCTCCATTAATGGGGATTTCCATGTTTTAGCGCATGCCTATTTTTGAATATATAATATTCTGAAAATCAGTATGTGATGAGGCTATTTTTTACCTCAAAATAAAACCGGAAGCCGAAAAGGACAGAGTAGGCACAAACCAATTAAATTTTTAAAGATATGGGAGTAGTTACTGTTAGGGTGGATGTAGGGAGTGTATATCCGCCAAAGCCTATAAGAGTTATTATTGACAACATTGATAATGATAATGACTTTACGTATACATCTACTAAATCATTTGTGCAAGATTTTAATTTGCCTAATGGCAGATATGTAATAACGATTTTTGGAATGAACCAGGTTGATGATACCACTACGGCATCTGTAAGTGGAGCTATTGATCCTCATAATTCTCAAAGTTCTGACAGGTCTAATTATGTTTTTGTTTTTATAGGAGATGTATGAAAAAGACAATTACATTTTTAATTATTCTTATGTCATTTTCGCTATTTGCGCAAAATCTAAGCACAGAAGCAAAACTCGCCATAAAGGAAACCGAAAGTACTAAGTCGGGTAACTTTCAGGATGTAATTGCTAGTTTTTACCAACTGGCAATCAAGAATATATCTCAGGATGAGAAGACTCTTGAATTTAATACCACATTATTCTCGCTATTTAAGAATTATGATAAAGATATTTTGAAAACCCGAAGTAGAAAGGGAATAGATTTTTATCAGAATTTTCAGATAGGAGGCAAAGTGAATTTAAATTCTCAATATAATATTGAGGGTTATGGTGCAAGTATAACGTATTCGCCTATCAATGATAGGAATAAAAATTTTGTTGATTTAACAGGTACCTATTACCATACACTGATTGACCAGTTTGAAAATTTAGTAAACCAGTCTATTAAAAATATAACTCCCGGGTTAAGTGCCGGGCTTGCTGGCCAGCAATTAGTAAGTTTAAGCAATGACCTGAATCAATTAGGCAGTGCTATATTAAGCAACGATATGTCCAGTGCCGCTACTATGCCATATTATACCGTTTTTATCGCCGATCTTGATGCTCGGGTAGCTGCTGATGGCATTAAAGATTTAAATGGCAGCAGAATCGCAATAGGTATGAAAATTAGTGATGGTGCGGGTATTATAGCAAGGGCAGCTACTGCAAGTGCATATATAGCAAATGAAAAAAAACTGTATTACGCAAGTTTAGAAAATAAGCCTTTGTTAACTTTATCTGCAGATGGCGGCTTTAATACGGATGGAAAATTTGGGCGAGGTAATTTGGGAAGCGTTTTTTTAGTAGGGAATTCTGTTGGTGAACTTGATGCACGGGCTAAATTTTCTTATATTGATACGTTAAGCACAGGCTTGATAAGGACTAACATCAATGCAAAATTAGGATATAATTTTAAGGTTTTAAAGCATAAAGATGGGGCAAGCTATTTTGAAATCAAGGCCTACGCAGAGTACAATAAAATACTGCGTAATGCTTTGCCTGACGAGGATGATGAAACCTTTTTAGCAAATGCCGAAATACGTATAAGGCTGATGGAAGACCTTTGGCTGCCCATTACCATTAAGTATGATGTTGAAAATGCTAATGTTTTAGGCTTTTTAAACATTACCTATAATTTTGGCGATGATTAACCTGTGTTAACCGGCCACTGTATTACATTAAAAAACCCCGCTATTGCGGGGTTTTTTGTGGAGTAAGATAAATATATTATTTATATAGACTACGTTCTTATTTAACCTGGTTTACTACAGCAGTAAACGCTTCCGGGTGGTTTGCAGCAAGATCGGCAAGAACCTTACGGTTAAGCTCGATACCTTGTGCTTTAACTTTACCCATGAACTGAGAGTAACTCATACCATGAAGCCTTGCACCTGCGTTGATACGCATAATCCAAAGAGCACGGAAGTTTCTCTTGTTTTGTTTACGGTCGCGGTAAGCATAAACCATTGCTTTTTCTACCGCATTTTTGGCTACTGTCCAAACGTTTTTACGTCTTCCAAAGAAACCTTTGGCTTGCTTAAGAACCTTTTTTCTACGGGCTCTAGATGCAACTGAATTTACTGATCTTGGCATAATTTTAATGTTTTTTGTAGCAGGCGCCCCGATATTTTAATTGTGTGGGAACTTAAAGCCATACTCCAGGGTTATTAACTTGTTTTAACCGAAACAGCGGCTTATTAAATAAGACCTAATTGCTGTTTAACACTTTTCTCATCTGTTTTGTGAACAAGAGCTGAGTGTGTAAGGGCAAGCTTACGCTTTTTAGATTTTTTTGTCAGGATGTGACTTTTGAAAGCGTGCTTCCTTTTGATTTTTCCTGAACCAGTAACTTTGAATCTCTTCTTAGCGCTGGATTTGGTTTTCATTTTAGGCATTTTCTTGCTTTATTTTAATTTATCTTACTTTCTTTTTAAATGTCATAAAGTTTTTAAAGTCTCAAGGTCATAAAGACGCTGTTAAGGACTTTATCACCTTATGACTTTCGTCTTTATAGACTTGCTTACGCTTTCTTCTTTTTAGGCGCGATGAACATAATCATCCTTTTACCTTCAAGAACCGGCATGGCTTCTACCTTGCCCCACTCTTCAAGATCTGTAGCAAGCTTAAGCAGTAATATCTGCCCTTGCTCTTTATAGATGATAGAACGGCCTTTAAAGAATACAAACGCTTTTAGCTTAGCTCCTTCTTTAAGGAATTTCTCTGCATTTTTGCGTTTGAAATCATAATCGTGCTCATCTGTTTGAGGCCCGAAGCGAATTTCTTTAACTACAATTTGCGTAGACTTGGCTTTAAGCATCTTGTCGCGTTTTTTTTGCTCGTACAAGAACTTTTTATAGTCCATGATCTTACATACGGGTGGCTCGGCATTAGGCGATATCTCTACCAGGTCGAGCTCTTGCTGTTCTGCCCACTGCATAGCCTGAGATGTTTTATAAACACCCGGCTCTATGTTTTCGCCCACAAGCCTTACCTCGGGTACACGAATGAAGTTATTAATCCTGTGCGGATCTTTTTTTTCTACGCGGGGCTGGAAGCCCCTGTTGTTTCTTATTGCTATGGCTCTAAAATTTTAAATTTAACTTAGAATGGTTTCAATGTTTTATCAATCTCTTCCTGAATAAGGACAGCAAATTGTTCTACAGTCATTGTCTGGTTACTCTTGCCTGCATCGCCATGACGACGTACAGATATTGTGCCGTTTTTCTCTTCTTCTTCGCCAACAATCAGCATAAACGGCAGTTTTTGTACTTCAGCTTCGCGTATTTTCTTGCCAATCGTCTCGCTTCTGTTGTCTATTTGGGCGCGAATTTCGTGATTTTCCAGCAAATCTAAAACTTTTTTAGCATAATTTTCATATTTCTCGCTCAAAGACAATATGATAGCCTGCTCCGGCATTAGCCAAAGCGGAAAGTTTCCTGCTGTATTTTCAATCAAAATGGCCACAAAACGCTCCATAGAACCAAACGGCGCACGGTGAATCATTACGGGTCTATGTAGTTCATTATCAGCGCCTTTGTAGGTTAGTTCAAAGCGTTCAGGCAGGTTGTAATCTACCTGAATGGTGCCTAACTGCCACTGGCGGCCCAGGGCATCCTTAACCATAAAGTCTAGTTTTGGCCCGTAAAACGCTGCCTCACCATATTCTATAACCGTGTTAAGGCCTTTGTCTTTGGCGGCATTTATTATAGCATTTTCTGCTTTTTCCCAGTTTTCATCGCTGCCAATGTACTTTTCGCGGTTTTCCTGGTCGCGAAGTGATATCTGTGCGCTAAAGTTTTCGAACCCTAACGAACCGAATACATACAGTACCAGGTCGATTACTTTTTTGAATTCTTCATCAAGCTGATCTGGCGTACAGAATATGTGCGCATCATCCTGAGTAAAGCCGCGCACACGGGTTAAGCCGTGCAGCTCGCCGCTTTGCTCGTAACGGTATACAGTACCAAATTCGGCATATCGTTTTGGCAGGTCTTTGTATGACCATGGCCTTGTGTTATAAATTTCGCAGTGGTGCGGACAGTTCATCGGCTTCAGCAAAAACTCCTCACCTTCGTTAGGGGTGTGGATGGGCTGAAAGCTGTCTGCGCCATACTTGGCGTAATGGCCACTTGTAACGTATAATTCTTTTTGGCCTATGTGCGGCGTAACCACCTGCTCATAGCCGGCTTTCTTTTGCGCCTTTTTAAGAAACTGCTCCAGGCGGTCGCGCAGGGCGGCACCCTTTGGCAGCCATAACGGAAGGCCCTGGCCTACCTTAGCGCTAAAAGCAAACAGCTCAAGCTCTTTGCCCAGCTTGCGGTGGTCGCGGCGCTTGGCCTCTTCCAATAGTTCCAGGTATTCGGTCAGGTCCTTCTGTTTAGGGAAAGAAATGCCATACACACGGGTAAGCTGCTTGTTTTTTTCATCGCCGCGCCAGTAGGCACCGGCAACGCTCATTATTTTAAATGCCTTGATTATGCCGGTGTTGGGTATGTGCCCGCCACGGCAAAGATCTGTAAATGTGGCATGGTCGCAAAAGGTAATGGTACCGTCTTCAAGGTTTTCGATAAGCTCGGTCTTGTAGGGGTTTTCTTCTGCTTTATACATAGCAAGCGCCTCAGCTTTTGTTGCCGAACGCATGGTAAATTCATGTTTTGCACGGGCTATTTCGAGCACTTTATCCTCTACGGCTTTAAAATCCTTATCGGTAATGCTGTGACCGTTAAAGTCAACGTCATAATAAAAGCCGTTGTCAATCGCGGGGCCTATGGTAAGCTTAATGCCGGGGTACAGCTCCTGAAGGGCCTGCGCCATAACGTGGCTTGTAGAGTGCCAAAAGGCTTTTTTGCCCTCTTTGTCGTTCCAGGTGTATAATATCAGTGAACCGTCGGTGGTTAGCGGGGTCTTGGTTTCAACAATTGTACCATTAAAGGAAGCCGAT
>JAZKDS010000124.1:0-2770 GCA_040387455.1 Bacteroidota bacterium | reverse complement strand
AGGCCTGCGTAAATTCCGTAACCATAGCTGGAAGAGCCTTTCATCGGGCTACAAAATGCGTTTTGAGCTGGCACGCATGCTGTTGCGCAAACCCAAGGTACTGCTTATAGACGAACCCTTGGCCAACCTTGACATCCTCGCGCAGCAAACCGTACTCGAAGACTTTAAGTCTATAGCTAAATCGCCGTTCAGGCCCATAGGTATAATATTGAGCTCGCAACAGCTTTATGAAGTTGAAAAAACGTCAGACCAGGTAATATTCCTTAAACAGGGCGTGCAAAAAAACCTGCACGAAACAGCCGTTACAGCACCCGGAGATACCCCGCAAATTGCTAAACCTAAACCCTTTGTGGTAGAATTTGAAAGTGCGTGGGCACAAAGCAGGCTTAGCGATGCTCTTAGCACCCTTGGACTGGAATCGTTACAGTTTAATGGCGGCACCTATATTGCAACATTTAGCGGCGATACAAATCAAAACAGGTTCCTACAACAGGTTATCAGCCACGATATTCCGTTAGCTTACTTCCGCAATATCTCAAACTCAACCAGACGCTTTTTTGTTTCCTAAAAAATAAGACACTAATGTTCAACAAGATACAAAACCATTTATTACTGCGCCACCCGTTATTATGGAATATAAAAATTGTTCCTATGCTGGCCATAACACTCATTATACATGCTTTATTTTTTATAACAGGTTATGCAAAAGGCACAATAAATTTTAAGCAAAAAGGCTGGCAATATAACCTTGATAATGACTCGCCTACAGTAGTTTTTTTCAGCATACTTCTTAGTTTAGTAATATTGATATTGTGGTTGGTATATTACTTTAGAAACAATGCCTACAAATCTTTTTACCCTAAAAAAAATGCATCGTTATATAAAGAATGGCTGCTTATACTGGTAATAAGCATATTAAACTGCTCTTATACAGCTACTTTTTTCTATGCCCAGGATGTGCGCAAAACCAGTTATTTTGATAACCAGGAAACACAGTACAGGATAGACATTATCAGTATGGCATCGTTATTTACAGATGAAAGAGAGCTTGTGAACAATGATGGCCACTCGCAAATACAAGTCGAACTCGCTCAAAATGTAGATGAGAAAAACGGTAAAAAAAGATCGTTACTAACCTATTCTGTACACCGTTTTGGTAGTTACAGCTACCGTTACAATAGAGATAATAGCCTTAAAAACAGAGACTCTGTTAATAATGCCCGCGTAAAAGGCTGGCTACGCAACAACCAGAGAGACTCTGTGGAATGGCTGTTTACCCAATTTGAAAAAATTGCCAAAAGCCATGACCTTAAAAGCAATATTACGCCTCAGCAATGGGTAAACCTGGTATACAAATACCCTGAATTTAATGAGTATGAGTTGATTGCATCGACCAATAGAATAGATAATAACTATGAAAATTATACTTATGCAACTACAGAAACTAGTACGTCAGATTATTATGTGCCTATGAAAGAGATGACCTATAGCTATGAAAAAATACACAATGCTGAATATAAACCTTTTATAACAACTGAAATAGGATTAATCTATCTGTGTGTGGCGTTTGGGCTATCATTAACTATATTCTCGTTTAGGGTAACTTCGGGCCGCGGATGGCTAATAGCGTTAGTATCTGTAGGTATTACCGCCATGATAACGGGCTTATTTTCAGTAGTTACAGGTGCTGGAGAGAGTTATCCTATAATGTGGCTGTTAATAATTGTGGGACTCTTGATATATTACTTGGCTATAGCGTCATCAAGGGCGGGTAAAGGACTCACTGACATCATTTTAAATGCCCTTATATGGTTGTTAGCTTGGGTAATACCTATTATTGCATCTATAATAGTCATTACAAGGGTAAGTCATAATAATTACAATGGAGAATATAATGAAACCTTCAGCCATTGGATAGAGAATAATATAGTAGTTATCATGTATGTCAACCTTGCTATAATACTGGTATACATGTATTTACTTACCGCTTCAATCAAAAAATGGAGGGGTATTGCAGAGGCTTAACTACATCTTAGGCAGGGTTTTAATATACAGTTGTTCTACCTCTTTTCGGGCCCAGTCGGTCTTGCGCAAAAACGTAAGGCTCGATTTTACCGAGGGGTCTTTTTTAAAACAGTTGATGTTAACCAGCTCAGCCAGAGTATCAAAGCCATAAAAAGCTACCAAGGTTTCAACTATCATTTTAAGGGTAACGCCGTGCATCGGGTCTTTTGAAGGTATGTTTTCCATGGCACAAAAATAACCAAATTTGCTGTATTTCAGCACTAAACAATTACCGGGAGCCTTAATTGTAAAGGCTTTCCTAACATTATTGCACTATCAATATATTGTTACTACATTTGTAGCCTTATGCAAAAAACGGTTAACATACAAAACAAGCGCGCCCGCTTTGAATACGAGATACTGGACAAGTATACCGCCGGTATTGTGCTGGCTGGCAGCGAGATAAAGTCTATCAGACTGGGCAAGGCCTCTATTACTGAGAGCTTTTGCGAGTTCCAGAACAACGAATTGTTTGCCATAAACACTACTATAGAAGAGTACATGTTTAGCCGCAACTTTGGCCATACGGCAAAAAGTGAGCGTAAACTGCTACTTAACCGTAAAGAACTTAAAAGCCTTGAGAAAAGCGTTCAGAACCAAGGTCTTACTATAATTCCGCTACGGTTATTTACTGATGAAAAAGGCAGGGCAAAGCTAGATATAGGCCTGTGCCGCGGTAAAAAGAATTATGACAAACGCGAAACCA
>JAZKDS010000123.1:0-5622 GCA_040387455.1 Bacteroidota bacterium | reverse complement strand
AAGATACTTGAAAAATCAGGTGCTAGAGCAGGTTATAAATTTATTAAAATGACAAATTGACTGAAATTATTATAACTTTTGTTAAAAAAAGCCATAAAATTGGCATGGTAGTTGTATATTAGGCAAGCATTAAAAATTAAACAAACTAACAATAATTAAACCAAATTTTAAATACCCATAAATAGGTATTTTATCTGTCGGATTTTAACATTATTTTTGGTAGGCTAATCACCTTTACCATGAAAAAATTTATATTATTTTTATTGTTAATCCTGCCCTGTTTAAGTAATGCGCAGGAAGTGTACCACATTAAATTTATTTCTAACAACGTGCACCACAGCGTGGGCTTTATCTGGTTTGACGACAATACCGGAAAAATGCGTGTGCGGTATACTAACACTACCGGCGAGCATCTTGTAGAGATGGATGTGTTAGTTAAAGAAATAGCCGACGGATTTGTATTTTTTGGCTCTAACGCTATTGATACAGCAACAAATCAAAAGGCAAATTATTATCCGGATAACTTTTATGTTATGCTGGAGGACTCTGACTTTGTATGCATAAATAAAGATGATGGTGGCTCAAGTACCAATTGCTGTATTATGGAAGTAGCGGGCGAAACTAACCAAACCATATTTCTGGAAGAGTTTAACTGGAAATTTGATTAACCAGCTTTAAAATGTAACGCCTGCCTTCAGGCGTTTTTTTGTATCATCATTCTGCGTTTTTGTATAAGCCGCAGGGAGGGTGGGTGGCATAACTTTGTATCATAATCTAAAAGATACAAAATCATGTCAAAAACAATTTTTATAACAGGCGCTTCACGCGGATTTGGAAAACTTTGGGCAGAAGCCTTTTTAAAACGCGGCGATAAAGTAGCTGCTACAGCACGTAACACTGAGGCCCTGGCCGATCTTGTTGCTACTTATGGCGATGCCATACTGCCTATTAAGCTTGATGTTAACAACCGCGCCGAAAGCTTTGCAGCTATAGCCAAAGCAAAAGAACACTTTGGCACCCTTGATGTTGTAATAAACAACGCCGGCTATGGCTTGTTTGGTGCCATAGAAGAAAATACGGAAGAAGAAGCCCGCAACCAGATTGAAACCAACGTGTTTGGCCTGCTATGGGTAACACAGGCTGCGCTTCCCATTTTCAGGGCACAGGGGCATGGGCATATTATTCAGGTAAGCAGTGTGCTGGGCATTGTTGCAATGCCGCTACTGGGCTTATATAACGCCTCTAAATGGGCGGTTGAGGGCCTTACCGAATCATTATCGCAGGAGGTTAAGCAATTTGGTATTAACGTATCGCTTGTAGAGCCTAATGGGTTTAGTACCGATTGGGGTGGGGCAAGTGCTGCACAAAGCCAGCATCTGGAAATATATAACGGACTTAGGGAAGGCTTTAACGAAGCTGCCAGCCAGGAAGGCTTTAATGGAGATCCGGCAGCTACATCGGCTGCTGTATTGAAACTGGTAGATGCAGAGAACCCTCCGCTACGATTGTTCTTAGGCAAACATACATTGCCATGGGCAAAACAGGTATATGAAGGCCGTATTGCCGAATGGGAAGCCTGGGATGAAGTGGCTGTTGCCGCACACGGAAATTAATACACTATTATTTTGTAATTTTATAGGGCTTTTCTACCAGAAGAGCCCTTTACTATTTTATGTTATGAAACACTATACCAGTATAAGTGAGCTAAACCGCGCTGCCGGTTTTCCGCCACCCGAAAATCCTTTAATGAGCCTTGTGCTTTGCGAAAAGCTCAATGCCTGCGATATTACACAGGGTGCCTTTACCAGCGACTTTTATGCCATAATGTTTAAAAAAATGCAAAAAGGCATTATTACCTATGGGCGCACTAAGTACGACCATGAAAACGGTTCGCTGTCTTTTATAAAGCCCCGCCAGATTATAGAGATAAAAGATGTAGAGCTTGAAGAAAAAGGCTTTATCATTTATGTGCACGAAGATTTTTTTAACGGCCATCCGCTGCACGAAGCCATTAAAAAATACGGCTTTTTTGATTATGAGGCTAATGAGGCATTGCACCTTTCGCCAGCCGAAGAAGCCACCATCTGGGAGCTGTATTTTAAAATACAGCAGGAATATTTTAACAACCAGGATGAGTACAGCCGCGAGATTATACTAACGCATATCGACTCGATACTTAAGTATTCTCAACGGTTTTATAAAAGGCAGTTTTTAAACCGCACAGAGCTTTCGGGCGCAACGGTATCTAAATTCAACGCGTTGCTGCAAAGTTATCTTGAAGGCGGACAGCTAAGGCTTAACGGCCTGCCCAGCGTTAAGGCTATGGCCGATGCCCTTAATACATCATCGCGGTACCTTACCGATTTGCTGCGCCAGGAAACCGGCAAAACCGCCCTCGAACTTATTCATATCTTTTTAGTGGCAGAGGCCAAGAACCTGTTGCAATCGTCAGAAATTACAGTAGCCGAAACCGCCTATGCGCTGGGTTTTGAAAACCCGCCCTACTTTAGCCGCCTCTTTAAAAAAGAAACCGGCCTTAGCCCGGTGGAGTACAGGGGGCAGTTTGTGAATTAGAATTGAGTTTTAAATTAATTATCAGATGCCAAGCAAAGAGGCTTTGTTAAAATATATTTTTTAGATTTGGGGTATGGAATCTGAATTTACACCAATAATAAGGCAGGGCTGTATAAGCCGCAGGTTTTTAGCCGGACTGATAGATGCATTAACATATTGCTGTTTTTTGGAATGGCTTTTACCCAAAAAAATAGCTGCCCGTCCCCGGGCAGCCTTTCCAAAAACATCTATTCTAAAATTACAATTATGCCAGCGGACCGCCGGCTATAATTTCGTTATTTGAGAACTGCTCAAATTTAGTGAAATTTTTCCTGAATTGAGATGCTAATTCTTGTGCTTTTTCATCATAAGCTGCACCGTCCTGCCATGTATCACGCGGATTTAACACCTCGTTAGGCACATTAGGGCAGCTTTGCGGCACGGCAAGGCCAAAAACTGTATCGGTTTTATACTCTACACCATCAAGCTGGCCGTTAAGGGCAGCGGTAATCATGCTGCGGGTATAGCTTAGCTTCATGCGGTTGCCGGTACCATAGGCACCACCGGTCCAGCCTGTGTTAATAAGCCATACGTTTACTCCGGCTTCTTTCATTTTTGTGCTCAGCATCTCGGCATACACGGTAGGGTTAAGCGGCATGAACGGCGCACCAAAGCAGGCCGAGAAGTTAGGCTGTGGCTCTTTAACGCCCAGCTCTGTGCCGGCTACTTTAGCCGTATAGCCCGATATAAACCAGTAAGCAGCCTGCCCCGGCGTTAGCTTAGCTATAGGAGGCAGTATACCAAACGAGTCGGCGCTTAAAAAGAATATGTTCTTAGGGTTGTGCCCTATAGAACCCGGTTGTATGTTGTTTATGTGCTCTATAGGGTAGCTTACGCGTGTGTTTGGCGTAATGCTTACATCGGTATAATCTACCTCGTTAGTGCCTTCTTTAAAAATAACATTTTCAAGCAGTGCGCCTTTTTTAATGGCACGGTAAATATCGGGTTCGTTTTCTTCGGTAAGGTTTACCACTTTTGCATAGCAGCCGCCTTCAAAGTTAAACACGGTGTTTTCGTGCGTCCATCCGTGCTCGTCATCGCCTATAAGGCGGCGGTTAGGGTCGGCACTTAGTGTTGTTTTGCCTGTACCACTTAGGCCAAAAAAGACAGCTGTATCGCCATCCGGGCCCACATTGGCACTACAGTGCATAGGTAACGTATCTTTAAAAACAGGAAGTATAAAATTAAGTGCGCTAAAAATACCTTTCTTCATCTCGCCGGTATATCCTGTACCGCCTATAAGGGCAATTTTACGAGTAAAGTTAAGTATGGCAAAGTTAGGGCTGCGGGTACCATCTACTTCCGGGTTGGCCACAAATCCCGGTGCGCATATTACGTGCCAGTCTGCGGTAAAGTTTTCAAGTTCTTCTTCGGTAGGGCGCAGGAACATGTTGTAGCAAAACAGGTTGCTCCAGGCAGTTTCTGTAACGCTGCGCACGTTAAGGCGGTAATTAGCATCGGCACATACATAGCTGTCGCGCACAAATACTTCTTTACTGCTCAGGTAATCGGTCACTTTATCATAAAGAGCATCAAACTTAGCAGGATCAAACGGAATGTTTACATTGCCCCACCACACATGGCTTTCGGTAATGGCATCTTTTACAATAAAACGGTCCTGAGGCGCACGGCCTGTAAACTCACCTGTATTAATTGCCAGTGCGCCGGTAGAGGTTTGTACACCCTCGCCGGTTTCAATTGTATAATCATGCAGCTCCTGCGGAGTCCACTGATATCTAACCATTGCATTCTTAATCCCGATCCCGTCTAACGCAATCGTTTTCGTAAAAAGGCCGTAATTATCCATAGTCTTGGGTTGTGTTTTGGGTTTTAATCAGGGCACAAAGATATAAATAATTTTATTCGACTTGTTAAATTACGAATAAATTATCGCTTTTGCCTAATTATGTTTAAAAACAGTACCCCCCAAGCCAGTATAAGTAGTAATCCTCCAATGGGGGTAATCCAGCCAAACGGTTTAAAATTGAAAGGTAATTTGCTGTTTAACGCTAAAAGATAAATAGATACAGAAAAAAACAGTACTCCAATATTAGTAAGCCAGAAGATGGCTTTTTTGGCTTTGTCTGATATTAAAACCGTAGTGCCTACAAACAATAAAAACAGCGCGTGGTACATTTGGTACTTAACACCGGTTTCAAACGTGGCAACTTCTTCGGGCGTAATTATTTTTTTAAGGCCGTGTGCGCCAAATGCGCCCAGCATAATTCCGGTTAAGCCTAATGCTGCTGCGGTTGCTATTATTTTTTTGTCCATTTTTTTGGTTTTTTAGATACTAATTTCACAAAGTAAAAAGCAACAGGTAGCTTGTGAAAACAGGTGAAATTAGTGTCTTTCAATGCTGTAAAATTAAACCGTAAATTTTATTTAACACTAAAAATCTTTTGATAAATATAACATTTGATTACTTTCGTGTGATATAACGACACACATTTCCATGCGAAATATACTCATAATAGGGGCCGGAAGGTCGGCTACGGTACTTATAGATTACTTATTAGATAAGGCTGCAGCCGAAGACCTGCACATAACCATAGGCGACCTGAGCGCCGAGCTTGCCGAACGCAAAACCAAAGGCCATGAGCGCGCACGTGCCCTGGCTTTTGATATTTTTAACGAAACACAGCGCCGCGAAGAGATTAGCCGTGCCGATGTGGTAATATCTATGCTGCCTGCCCACCTGCACTATGAGGTGGCAAAAGACTGTATTACCCATAAAAAGCACATGGTTACCGCCAGCTACATTAGCCCTGCCATGCAGGAGCTTGATGCGCAGGTTAAAGCTGCCGGGCTGGTTTTTATGAATGAGATAGGCCTTGACCCGGGTGTTGACCACATGAGCGCCATGAAGGTGCTGGATGAAATAAGGGACAAGGGAGGCAAAGTGCTGCTGTTTGAATCGTTTTGTGGCGGGCTGGTAGCCCCCGAGAGCGATAATAACCTGTGGAACTACAAGTTTACCTGGAACCCCCGCAATGTGGTTTTAGCAGG
>JAZKDS010000122.1:2903-4108 GCA_040387455.1 Bacteroidota bacterium | reverse complement strand
TTTGCTTGTACTTAACTTTACCTTCTGCTACTTTACTAGTGCCAAAAAAGCTGCTGCTCTCCAGCTTAAACTGCTCGCGCGCCTGCTCATGGCCGGCCGGTACTAATGCAGTAGCTGTTTTGGTGTAAGCATACACGCTCAGGTAATATTCGCCTTCTTCGGTAGTATCAGCGCCAAGTAATACTTCGGTTTCTTTACCCGGGGCAGTATTGGCTGTAAGGCTTCCTTCCTGAACTTTTAGACCATCTTTAAGCAGTACCCATTTAAAATCAAATGCACTAAGGTTAGTGTACTGATACTGGTTTTTTATGGTAAGCTTATCGTTAGCATATTTAAAGTTTATATCCTGGTATACTTTTTTTACTTCAAAAAGTCCCGGGTGCGGATTGCGGTTAGCATCTATTAATCCATTAGCACAAAAGTTCTCGTCGTTATACAAGTCTTTACTGCCCAGGTCGCCACCATAAGCAAGGTACTCTACCCCATTAGCATCATGTGTGGTCATGCCCTGGTCTACCCAGTCCCAAATACAGCCACCCTGCATTTTAGGGCTCGTAGCCATAATATCAAAATACTCCTGGAAGTTACCGTTACTGTTGCCCATAGCATGGCTGTACTCGCACATAATAAACGGTCTTTGCTTATCGCTGGCTGCATATTCTTTCATGTAGCTGATATCTGGGTACATGGGTGCCACAATATCGGTATCTGTATTCTCCATCGCCTGCTCAAACATTACCGGGCGAGATGGGTCGCGTTGTTTCAGCCATTTGTAGTTATCATAAAATACAGGGCCATTACCACACTCATTACCCATACTCCATATAATTATAGAAGGGTGGTTTTTATCAGTCTCCAGCATCCTTTTAATCCTGTCGTTGTGCGCAGGCGCCCATTCGGGCAGGTAAGCCGCATGCTGGGTTTTATCAAAAGGCCCGGGTTCAGAGCCCATATCATGCGATTCTATATTGGCCTCGTCTACAATGTAAAAGCCATATTCATCGCACAAATCATAAAAATAAGGCTCGTGCGGATAATGGCACATCCTTATGGTATTGATGTTGTTTTGCCTCATCAGGGCAAGGTCTTTCATCATTAGTTCACGGTTGGGCACGTGTCCGTTTATAGGGTCGTGCTCGTGAATGTTTACGCCGTTTACCATAATGGCTTTACCGTTTACCATAAGCTGGGCATCTTTAATCTCT
>JAZKDS010000122.1:417-2893 GCA_040387455.1 Bacteroidota bacterium | reverse complement strand
TTACCGGTTATTACATCTGTTTCGCCCTTTTGTCCTTCCCATTTCATTATGTAACGGTACAGGTTAGGCGTTTCATTACTCCACACCTGCACCCTTGGCAGGGTAGTGCTAAATTCAAGCTGTTTGGTATTGGCATTAAGCACCTGAGTGTTAGCATATACTTCTTTACCGGCAGGGTCAAGCAGTGTAAATGTAAAAGAGCCAGCACCTTTGGCATTGCCGTAGTTGTATTTTTTAAGGTCTATTTTAGCCGAAAAAGCACCGTTAGTATAGGTATCGTCCAGGGTGGCCGAAACCTGATAATCTGTAACCGAAACAGCCGGTAACGCATGCAGGTATACATCGCGTTCTATGCCGCTAAGGCGCCAAAAATCCTGGTCTTCCATATAGCTGCCATCATGCCAGCGGAATACCTGTACAGCCAAAAGGTTTTCGCCTTTTTTAAGAAACGAGGTTACATCAAACTCAGCAGGTGTTTTGCTGGCTTTGGTCATACCCACCTCTTTGCCATTTACAAATATGCGTGCATAACCGCTTATAGAGCCAAAATGCAGCATAACCTCTTTATTATCCCAGTTTTCGGGTACCGTAAAGGTCTTACGGTAACTCCCCACAGGGTTATATTCGGGCGCTATAAAAGGCTGGTTTTTAGGAAACGGATATTTTATATTGGTATAAATAGGAATATCATAACCCTGCATTTCCCAGTTAGAGGGTACCGGTATGTCTTTCCAGTTTTTGTCGTTAAAATTTACAGCATAAAAATCCTGTGGCCTGTCGGCAGGTTTTTTTACGATGCTGAATTTCCATGGGCCGTTAAGGCTTTTATAATATGCTGATGCTTCTGGCTTGCCTGCTATAGCAGCAGCCTGATTATCATATATAACATAGGTAGCATGAGGCGCCTGTTTATTGCGGTCTAATACTTTAGGGTTTTCCCATTCATTTTGCTGGGCAGCCATAAACTGGGCCGCAAGTAGTAATGAGTAAGCAAAAAGTTTTTTCATATTTTAGAATTATTGGTGTCAAAAAAATCGTTTATTTAAAAGCCGGAACCTGTTTATTTCTATAACATGTACCGGTTGTGGCGCTACTTTAGCAAGGCCTTCGCCATCTGCCTGGCTTACCTTTTGGCAAAAAATGTGCAGCCTGCCTTTAGCCTGCCACAATTCTTTATCATAGTTGGGCTCCCACTGGCCCATATCGTCTTCGCTCAGGTCTTTTACCGTCCATGTGCCACTGTTTACAGATGCCATTGCCACAGATACCTTGTTTTGTCGCTCTTCATCCCTAAACAGCAGGTAAACGTTTGGATAATCAACTAAAACCTCCGGCCTTGACATAGGGATGCTTTTTGTGCCACCACCACCCAGGCTAAATGCCTTTTTATGAAAATCAGTGTCCAGTAGTTTCCATTTACCATTGTTTAGGTACACTACTTTATATTGCGGGCCGTTGCCGGCATCCCAATAGGTACTTATATGAGCGTTGCCTGCAGCATCTACCGCCATGGCAGTCTGGTTAATTAGGCTGCTGTTTTGCGGCACATTCCATATTTTTTCGGCAGTAGCCTCAGTTATGGGCAATTCATACTGCTCTCCTGTCGATTTTTGCCATGTTATACCACCATCCGCCGAAAAGGCATAACAAATATCATGATTGGTACTCACATCCCAGGTTTCTCTCCATACCCAAGACAGGTATAGGCCTTTAGCACCAGTACACATTTGCCAATAGGCACTTCTTTGCTCCTGCCCATTTATAAGGTTATTTTGAACCTGCTGCCACTTTTGGGTAACCGGGTCATAACTGTTCAGTACCATATTACCCCTGCCCGATGCCCCCGAACGGTAGCAAAACAATAACGTACCATCTTTAAGGTTATGAAATTCAGGATAAGTAACCTTTTCTTCCTGCAGACTCGTCATTGATATTTCTTCGCCCAGCACAAGGCTAAGGGGCGCCACGCTGCGTGCATACCTAAGCCGTGTATCGTGCTGGTCCCAGCTTACATGGAGGTAGCCGTTTGCATCTACCGCTATAGATATGCTGTTATGGGCATCTTTTACATTACCCTTATATTTTGTAACCTGTACCTGCCAGTTGATATCGCCATGCTTTCTTTTGCCCAAAACCATAAGGCTGTCGGCATTATAATAGGCCGTAAACTGCACATCGTTAAATGTTGTAAGAGCGCTATTTCTAAAAATAACCGTGTTAACTGAGTTATTACTCCACCCGTTACCCAGTGTAGTTTTTGCATACTTTAGCCCGCCACAGCCCGCAGCAACAAAAAAAAGCCATAGCATAGCCAAATATTTACGGGCATTTTTTATCCAATTAATCATCTGTACCGTGCCGGTTTTAGCTCTCCTAAATTAAAAACTTTTCACTTAAACGTATTAGTAAACAAGCCGAATTACAAATTAACTGCTCTTTAAGGAGTTTATTAGGGGGGTAAATCGCAAAAGATGGT
>JAZKDS010000122.1:0-407 GCA_040387455.1 Bacteroidota bacterium | reverse complement strand
AGATAAATTCGCCAAATCACCTCTTTTGTGTTATTTTTTAGCGTGAAAGCATTACCTACCCTAAAACGATATAGTTTATAATACTACCCTATAAAAATTTCAACCTGAACTATAACAGGCACCTGTAATGGTTAAAAACAGGAACTTATCTGCTTTTAAAAATGAGTTAATTATGCAATCAGCAGCAACAATACTGTTACAGCCCTTGCGATAAAAGCATATATACATAAAACCAAAAGGCAGCCCGATGGGCTGCCTTTTACTCTATTCTCTATTATCTTGCCTCAATATCCGGCGGGGTACTGCCTATTGAACACTGATTACTGCTAACTATCGTTTCAGCGCAAAGTGAGCTTTAAATTCCCTTCGGTTGAGGCCTTCGGTAAACTCTACGGTAAACCAGTAGT
>JAZKDS010000121.1:3091-4726 GCA_040387455.1 Bacteroidota bacterium | reverse complement strand
CATTATATAACGCTTTTTTTGTCCTAAAATTATTTGAGATATTTCTGGTAATAGAACGCCGGTAAAAACAAAATAAGTAAAAACGGCTGTATTAAAAAACGCCTGATATAAAACACTGATAACAGGTTAGGATGTTCAAAACTAAGCACAATAAACAGCATTGCAGTTAATAGTACAAACAGACCTGCAAACAATACTGCACTTAATTTTATTACCTGCACATCTTTAAAGGCTAACCATAATATACCTACAGAAATGGTACTATTTAAAACGTAACGGAAAAACAGCCCTAAAAACAACTTTAAGCTATTGTACTGTGGCAAGATCTTGCTTTCATGCTTAAAAAAAGCAAGCAAGGGGTCGTAAAACAGTTTTGTTTCAAATACCCGAACACAAATTAACAATACAAGCAATGTTATGATGCCCGCTATGCGAAGCCCGCTTATAGAAAATTTATTTTGTTGCATTACCCCTAAATTTAGATACCCAGGCTATCCATAAAACCACTACTACACCATATATAAATAACGGAAAAACAACATCATGCAGCACTGAACCCCATTCTTTATAATAATAAAGACCCATACTAAGCAGGGCAATGCGCATTACATTTAATATATGCAGTATAATTAGCCCGGAAGTTATATAAAGTAAAGTGCGTTTAGCAGTTGACGAAAAAGCAACTATAAATGCAACAAAAAGTATCATTACACTTACTGCATTGCAGCCTTCTACCACCCTGACTAAAGCCTTTTGATTGATAAAAAACCGGTAAGACGCTTCTGTTTGATGAGGCATAATTGTGGCATCTTCTCCTAAAAAACGAGCCATTGCAACCGATTGCCTGGCCACAAGGTGGGTTACACCATCAACCTCATTTGCTGCGGCATCATACTGGTTAAGATACAGCCAGTAAAAAACAGACAGCACTATATATGTACCGCCAAACTTAAGCAGGAAGATAAAAAAAGGCTTGTTTTTTTGGAAAACGCTCATTATGGGGGCATTATTTTTAACAAAAATATGCAAAAGCAAACTGGTATAACAACTACTTTTGTGTTTAAATTTTATTTAACAGCCATGACATTTGAAGAATTACAACCAAAAGTTGTAGATATACTGCACCGCGAAGACATTTTGCGCGATGAAAAACTACTGCATATTTGCCACTTACTTAGCGACAACATAGATTATTATGACTGGGTGGGCTTTTATTTTCGCAATGGCGATAAAGAAGAGCTTGTATTAGGCCCTTATGTGGGCGAACCTACAGACCATACCGTTATACCTTTTGGCAAAGGCATTTGTGGCCAGGTTGCCGTTAGCAACCAAAACTTTCTAGTGCCCGATGTTGCCGCACAGGATAACTACATAGCCTGCAGCATGACCGTGAAAAGCGAAATTGTAATACCTATGTTTGTTGATGGTAACAACATTGGCCAGATAGATATTGACAGCGAAGTTATAGATGCTTTTACCGAAGCAGACGAACGCTTTTTAGAGTTTGTAAATAAGGAAGTAGCCAAACTATTTTGATTTTGTTTCACATTTAAAGTTTCAGGTTGCTCGTAACGTTCTGAACCTGAAACCTAACACGAGGTTAAAACCGAACTGGCGAAGCAAACTTTAAACTTT
>JAZKDS010000121.1:470-3081 GCA_040387455.1 Bacteroidota bacterium | reverse complement strand
TTAAAAAATAGTTTACCTTTGCACGCAAATCAGGATATCCCTGATATTACATAATAATCATTTATACAATATTAGCATGTACTTAACTAAAGAAGTTAAAGCAGAAATTTTCGCAAAACACGGTAAAACCGTAACTGACACAGGTACGTCTGAAGGTCAGATTGCACTTTTCACATTCAGAATCAACCACCTGACTGAGCACCTTAAAAGAAATCGTCATGATTACAACACAGAGCGCTCACTGGTTAAGCTGGTAGGTAAAAGAAGGAGCCTTCTTGATTATCTAAAAAATACAGAAATCAACAGGTATCGTGAGATTATCAAAGAATTAAACATCAGGAAATAATCTAGATGAGAAGAGGTGCCCGCGCGCCTCTTTTTGTTTTTACATATTTTGCATAAAAAGTTTTGGTTTTTCATTGGGGGCTAAGCAACTACACAACAACAACAACACAACAACTACAAACAACCCATTGTTTAATCAAAAGAATTAAAAACGTATGATTCCAAACGTTATTAAAGAGACCATCGATTTAGGAGATGGCAGAACTATTACCATAGAAACCGGTAAGCTTGCAAAACAGGCTGATGGTGCAGTAGTAGTACAAATGGGCAATGCCATGCTGCTTGCCACCGTGGTATCTGCACGCAGTGCAAGCCCGGGTATTGATTTTTTACCGCTTACGCTGGATTACCGCGAAAAATTTGCTGCTGCAGGGCGTTTCCCGGGTGGCTTTTTTAAGCGTGAAGCAAGGCCAAGCGATGGCGAGGTGCTAACCATGAGGTTAGTAGACCGCGTATTGCGTCCACTTTTCCCGAAAGATTACCATGCCGAAACGCAGGTAATGATACAGCTGATGAGCCATGACGACGAAGTTATGCCTGATGCACTTGCCGGACTTGCAGCATCTGCCGCACTTTCTATATCTGACCTGCCTTTTGAAACGTTGATTTCAGAGGTGCGTGTTGCCAGGATAGACGGGCAGTTTGTTATCAACCCAAGCAAAGCCCAACTGGAGCAGTCTGACATCGATATGATGATTGGCGCTTCTATGGACTCTATTGCTATGGTAGAAGGCGAAATGAAAGAAATTTCTGAACTTGAAATGATTGAGGCCATTAAATTTGCCCATGAAGCTATTAAGGTTCAGATTGCTGCACAAGAAAGGCTACAAGCCGCTGTAGGCAAAAAAGAAGTACGTACGTATGACGAAGAACGTAAGGATGAAACTGTACTTGCAAAAGTAAAAGAGCTTGCTTACGACAAATATTTTGCAATAGCCAGCGAAGGCTCTGCAAAGCATGAGCGTACCGAAAAATTTGCTGCTGTTAAAGAAGAAGTTAAAGCTTTATTTACTGAAGATGAACTACTTGAAAACGGCGACCTTGTAAGCAAATACCTTTCTAAAGTAAACAAAGAAGCAGTTCGTAATGTAATCCTTGACAACGGCACACGCCTTGACGGTAGGAAAACTAACGAAATCCGCCCTATCTGGTGTGAGGTAGATTACCTTCCATCTACACACGGTTCGGCTTTATTTACAAGGGGTGAAACTCAGGCGCTTGCTACGGTAACCCTTGGTACATCTCGTGAGGCTAACATTATCGACAGGCCTACAGAGCAGGGCGAAGAGCGTTTTTACCTGCACTACAACTTCCCTCCTTTCTCTACCGGCGAAGCTAAACCGCTACGTGGCACATCAAGGCGTGAGGTAGGTCATGGTAACCTTGCACAACGTGCACTTAAAAACATGATCCCTCAGGACAACCCATACACAGTACGTATTGTAAGTGAGGTACTTGAGAGCAACGGATCATCATCAATGGCTACTGTATGTGCTGGTACACTTGCACTTATGGATGCCGGTATACAAATGATCAAGCCAGTATCTGGTATTGCCATGGGCCTTATCTCTGATGACGAAACCGGCCGTTGGGCTGTACTTTCTGACATCCTTGGAGACGAAGACCACCTGGGCGACATGGACTTTAAAGTTACCGGTACGGCAGATGGTATTACCGCTTGCCAGATGGACATAAAAATTAAAGGCCTTAAGTATGAAATCATGGAGAAAGCCCTTGAGCAGGCTCGTGATGGCCGTCTTCATATCCTTGGTAAATTAGTAGAAGTACTTGATACTCCGAGGGCTGAAGTTAAACGCCACTCTCCAAAAATCATCAAAGTTACCATTCCGGGTGCTTTCATTGGTGCCCTTATCGGTCCTGGTGGAAAAGTTATCCAGGAGCTACAAAAACTTTCTGGTACTACAATCGTTATCAACGAGGTAGACGAGCAGGGCGAAGTAGAGATCCTTGGCACAAACCCAGAAGGTATTGATATGGTACTGAAGAAGATAGACTCTATCATATTCAAGCCGCAAGTAGGTGAATCTTATAGCGTTAAGGTTATAAAACTGCTTGACTTTGGTGCAGTTGTAGAATATCTTGATGCCCCGGGCAACGAGGTGTTACTACACGTATCTGAGCTTGCATGGGAGCGTACAGAAAACGTAACCGACGTGGTTAACATGGGCGATGTATTTGACGTTAAGTACATTGGCATCGATCCTAAGACCCGTAAAGAGAAAGTTTCGCGCAAAGCGTTACTACC
>JAZKDS010000121.1:0-460 GCA_040387455.1 Bacteroidota bacterium | reverse complement strand
ACGCCCTCCAAGGGATGAGAACTACGTTCCTCGTGAGCGTGATGATCGCCCAAGAGACAACGACAGAGGTGGTTACCGCGACAACCGTGGCCGCGACAACCGTGGCCCAGGCCGTGACGACCGCAACTCTCGTGACCGTGCGCCACGCGAAGAACGCAGAAATGACGACGCTCCACGCAACGAAAATAATGGTGGCGAACCACAAGAATCTTAATTACTAAGGTTAATTCGAAAAAAAACCTGCTGCATTTTTTGTGGCAGGTTTTTTTATTTTTACACCACAGTAAATTCTTACATTCAGGTATCAAAAAGGGTGTAACTTTTCACTTTCGGACTTCAAGATTCAGTTTTTAAATTCGTGTTTTTAGGCGCCTGAAGTTATCACTAAGCTCCATTTTCAATTTCAGGAAGTTCAAAATTATGCCAACTGGGCTCAATTCATAAACATATCGTCAGTTTA
>JAZKDS010000120.1:0-9191 GCA_040387455.1 Bacteroidota bacterium | reverse complement strand
GCGAAGCATTATTTGCACAAAACCGTGAAAAAGAGCAGGAAAACCTTGAAGATAAACAAGATATTATTGCCCGTATAAATGCCATAGCTTCAGAAAAAATAACAGCTCATGGTGCATGGCAGGGTCAGATTGACCGTGTAGAAACCTTAAGAGATGAGTTTTTTAAAGCCGGTAAAGTACCTGCCGAAGTTAACGAAGACACCTGGGCAGCGTTTAAAAATGCTGTAAGGAACTTTAATTCGGTTAAAAACTCTTTTTATAAAGACATTAAAAAAGACCAGCAAACCAACCTTAACCGCAAGCTGGAGCTGGTAGAAAAAGCCAATGCACTAAAAGACAGCGAAGACTTTGCTACCACTACTAACGTAATGAAGCAAATTCAGGACGAGTGGAAAACCATAGGCCATGTGCCACGCAAGTTTTCTGACAGCGTTTGGAAAGACTTTAAAGCCGCCTGTAACCATTATTTTGACAGGTTGCATGCAAACCGCAATGAAGCTAATAAAGACGAAATAGAAGCCTTTGATAAGAAAAAGGAATACCTGGACAACCTTAAGGAGTTTGAGCTTTCTGGTGACCATAAAACCGATCTTGACGCTATTAAAAAGCATATAGAAAACTGGAAAACCTTTGGCCGTGTGCCACAGGCACGCAGGCATATTGAAGGTAAATTCAATAAAATACTGGATGCCCTTTTTGAAAAACTGAGCCTTAGCAAAAAAGAAACCGATATGGTGCGCTTTAGCAACAGGCTAGGGCAAATGGCCGATGGCGACGACAGCCGCAGCCTGCAAAATGAGCAGTTGTTTATTATGCGTAAGGTTGATGAGATTCAGGCAGAAATTTTCCAGCTTGAAAACAACATACAGTTCTTTGGTAAAGGCAAAGGTGATAACCCACTTGTAAAAGAGGTGCTTAAAAACATTGAGCGCCACAAAGAAGAGCTTACTACCTGGAAGGACAAGCTTAAGCAAATAAGGACCCTGCAAAAAGAGCAGAGGGAACAAAAAGAACAACAAAACCAAAGCGAATAAAAAAAACCAGCCTAACGGCTGGTTTTTTTGTTTTAACGCTATTTATAATCAAACGTTACCGGTATCTTTTTTGAAGAAACCTGTGCCCTTTTAACGGGTTTGGCTTCATAATGCGGGGTTATAGCTGTATCTGTATACTTTTCATCCTTGTACTTAATGTGCTCTATAATGGCCGAAACCTTTACATTAACATCTATAGGCTGTACATAATTATCGTTAGCCAGGCCCACAACAAATTTACCCTGAAGTAAATTTGCTTCGGTAAAACGCTTATAAGCCGCAATACCTTTGCCATCGTCATAAAATTTATAAGCCTTATCACTCATAAATAATTTACTGTTTGCCTCGTTAACTAATACATAAGCCACATCTTCGCCATTTACAGGCAGCATAAGGTTAGTTACCGCACCGGCGGCAATGCCACCCAGCGGAGTTGTAAAGTAGCTTGCAGCGCCCTGTACAGCCCCTACAATCATCTTCCGGTTCTGCTTCCAGAACTCATTACTCTCCTTACCCACGCCTACCCAATAGGCCCAGGCCACTACTTTTTTGCTTTCATCTGCAGTAACACTGTTTACAGGCAGTGTAAATGCCACAGTAGTTTTTGTTTCTCCAAACGATGATTTAGCTGCTATACGCTGGCTTTTATCCAGTACCACTTCTTCATACTTTTTTTCTGAAACTACTACCCTGCGTATTTTTTGGGTATGCAACGTGTCATAACCTGCAAGTACCTGCGCCATTTCTATAGTAAATACGGTATCCTGAACGGTTGTCCACTTTACCGCAGTATTAAAACCTTTGGCATCGCTGTTTTTAGGTACGCGCTGTATGGTAACGTTAAGCGCCCTCTTACCGGTAGCCACATTCCTGAATTTAAAAACATATACTGATGTGTTAAGCACCACAAACTCCTTCTTTTCCTCTTTAACGGCAATACCGCTGTACACAGGCACTTCATTAGGATATTGCAGCACCTTGACCTCGCCAAAAGGCGAACCCGTGGCTTCCATAGTAAGGATAATACGGTCGCCGGAGGCAAAGCCATACATAACTTCTTCAGCTGTATTTCCTTCCAGCTTAATATTAAGCTCTGCCACCGTTATTTTTTGCCCAAAACAAAGCCCGCTAAATAGCAGGCATATCAAAAACTTGTTCATCTGTTATAATTTCTTAGCCTCGTTCCAAAATATGTCCATCTCAGCCAATGTCATGTCGGCCAATGGTTTGCCCAGTTCTGAGGCTTTACTTTCAAGGTACATAAAGCGTTTAATGAATTTTTTGTTGGTACGCTCCAGGGCATCTTCAGGGTTAATGTTCAGGAACCTGGCATAGTTTATCATCGAGAAAAGTACATCGCCAAACTCCGATTCCATTTTATCCTGATCGCCGGCCTCTACCTCTTCCTGAAACTCCTCAATTTCCTCCTGCACTTTATCCCATACCTGGTGCGGCTCTTCCCAGTCAAAACCCACACCTTTAGCCTTATCCTGAATGCGACTGGCCTTAACCAGCGCAGGCAGGCTTTTTGGCACGCCTTCCAGCACGCTTTTCTTGCCTTCCTTCAGCTTCAGCTTCTCCCAGTTTTGCTTTACCTGCTCTTCATTCTCTACCACCACATCGCCATATATGTGCGGATGACGGTGTATCAGCTTGTCGCAGATGCTGTTAGCCACATCGGCAATATCAAAATCACCGGTTTCGCTGCCTATTTTGGCATAAAACACAATGTGAAGCAGTACATCGCCCAGCTCTTTCTTTATTTCCTGAAGGTCGTTATCCAGTATGGCATCGCCCAACTCATAGGTTTCCTCAATGGTAAGGTGGCGCAGGCTTTGCAGGGTCTGCTTTTTATCCCAGGGACATTTCTCCCTAAGATCATCCATAATATCTAAAAGGCGGCTAAAAGCATCAAGTTGTTGCTGGCGGGTATTCATGGCTAAAAGTTTGTGTAAAAGTACAGTAAAGTGGGCAAATAAAAAATCCTGCCGTATTGAACACTTACGGCAGGATTAACTTATAAACTAAGGTACTATTAAATTATTCTTCGGTTTTAACCTCTTCTTCAGCAGGCACTTCTGTAGGAGCGGCTGCAACAGGCTCAGCAGGAACTTCTTTGCTCACAAGGCCTTTAGCCTGCAGCATGTTGTACCAGTTAAGTATCTTTTTGATATCGCTGGCATATACCCTGTCCTCATCAAAATCAGGCAGTACCTCACGGAAATAGCTTTCCAATTTAGCATTGTCTTCTTTATGAGATAAGGCCGGGCCGTTGTCTTCTTTCTCTGCAATAGCGCGCAAAACCTCTGCAAGGCGCACTTCACCGTCATAGCTGTATACAGATATTTCAGATAACAGGCTAACATTGCTTCTTAGGCCTACGGTTATTTTTTTACCATCTATAAGAGACTCAGCCACAAAGCCGGTCCTGGTTTGCATTTTCAGTTCATATAATCCCGGTTTTCCCGAAATAGCCAATATTTTTTCTACGCTCATTTTTCTTTTGGTTTTTTAATAGGGATGGCAAATATGCAATCTTTTGGTCTTAAAATCAAAAATTATCGCCCCTTTTTGGCAATAAATTTCATTTTATAATCAGGCCTTGTCTTACCTTCCATAATATTTTGAAGGCGCTTTTGTATCAGACGCTTTTTAAGCGGAGATAGCTTATCAGTAAACAAAACACCTTCAATATGATCATACTCATGCTGTATAACCCTGGCTATCAAACCATCATACACTTCGGTATGCTTATTAAAGTCTTCGTCAAAATATTCAATAGTAATTTTTTCGTGGCGGTATACATCCTCACGCACTTCAGGTATGCTCAGGCAGCCTTCGTTAAAACCCCACTCTTCACCTTCTTCTTTAAGTATCGTAGCGTTTATAAAGGTCTTTTTAAAAGCCGACAGTTGTACCTGCTCTTCTTTTTCAAGATCTTCGTCATCGCTAAAAGGCTTGGTATCAATTACAAACAAGCGAATTGACAGCCCTACCTGCGGTGCTGCAAGGCCCACGCCATAAGCCTTATACATGGTTTCATACATATCTGCCACTACCTGCTTAAGGTTAGCATCGTCCTGCGGAATCTCTACAGCCTTTTTCCTTAATACCGGGTCGCCATATCCTACAATGGGTAAAATCATAATCTTTTGCTTTAAAATACAGCATATTGGCTTAAAAATGCCCTTGCTGCCAGTCTGCAAAAATAGTAAATAAAAATGATAATTTTACCCTAACCTAAATGCTAAAATTTTGTGAGAATTACCCCTATTTTAAACCAAACGGCAAGCCAATCATTACCTTTGCAATTCATCATGGTTTATGATAGATAAAATAAGGGATTTTACCGATAACACTAACTTTACCCGCGCCGTAATTGTAACGGTATCAGCGGTATTACCTGTTTTTATCCTCTCTCAGTTTGGCTATTTTGAAACCGGTTTTACCGTAGCCATAGGCGCTTTCCTTACCTATCCGGCCGATATACCCAGCAATATTGTGCACCGGGCTAAGGGCCTGCTGGTAGCCAGTGCCATTGTGGCGGGCTGCACCCTGATTGTTAACCTGTTGCACCCCTACCCCTGGCTATTTTATCCGGCAATTGTTGTTTTAGTATTTATACTGTCCATGATTTCAGTCTATGGGCAGCGCGCTACCATGGTATCTTTCAGCGGATTGCTGGCCCTTGCGCTGGGCACCGGCCATATACACCAGGGTGCCGAGATATTTACCTACTCCGGCCTTGTGCTTGGCGGCGCATTATTTTACACCTGCTTAAGCCTGTTATTCAACTACCTGAGCCCACACCGCTATACCGAATTACAGCTTGCCGAGTGCCTTAAGCTTACCGCCAAATACATGAAACTGCGCGGCGACCTGTGGAATACCGATGCCAACCGCGCTGCAATTGTAGAGAAACAGCTTCACCTTCAGGTAGATATAAACCTTACCCACGAAAACCTGCGCGAAATACTAATACGCAACAGGGCCAACACCGGCGCATCTAACCGCAGCCGCAGGATGCTCATCATGTTCATTTCGTTGATGGAAGTTTTAGAACTGGCACTATCTACATCATTCGACCACAGCACATTACACGAAAAATTTGGCTCACACAGCACCGTTTTAAGCACTTACCAAAACCTGGCCTACAGCCTGGCATCATCACTTAAGCGCATTAGTAAAAGCCTGTCTAAACGTAAAGTGTACCTACCAAAGCACAACTTAATAGCTGATCTTGAAGCACTTGAAAATGCCATTACCCAATATGAGCAAGCTTTAGGTACCGAAGCCGCTGCCGAAGGAGTATGGATGCTTAAAAACATGCTGCATTATGCTGAAAAACAGATAGAAAAGATAAAAATCATCGAAAGGGCGCTTACCGAAAAGGCTACTTTAAAAGACCTTAGCGGCAGCCGCGATAAAGATTTAGACAAGTTTTTATCGCCCGATAATTATCCGTTAAGCACCCTACGAGATAACCTAACCTTCTCATCTACAATATTTAGGCACTCATTACGCCTTACCATTACCATTGCCCTGGGGCTTATCATCGGCCTGGTTTTCCCGCTGCAAAACGTGTACTGGATACTCCTCACCATCATTGTTATCATGCGCCCGGGCTATGGCCTTACTAAAGAGCGATCTCTGCAGCGCATTGTGGGTACCATAGCGGGCGGCATCATTGCCTTTGGCATATTAAGCTTTGTAAATCAACACATTATAATAGGCACACTTGCCGTGGTGTGCATGATTTTAGGCTTTACATTTACCGCTACAAACTACCGCATAGGAGCTACTTTTGTAACCATGTACGTTATTTTTATCTACGGAATGCTAACCCCAAACATAGCTGACGTACTGCAATTCAGGATATTAGATACTGCCATAGGTGCAGTGCTTACCTTTGTAGGCAATTACTTCTTCTGGCCCTCATGGGAGTTTATGAACCTGCCGGTTTTCATCAAAAAATCTATTGAAGCCAATCGTAATTACTTAGCCGAAATTACCGCATACTACAACCAAAAAGGCTCTGTTACAACAGGTTACAGACTAGCACGCAAGAGCGCTTTTGTAGAACTGGGCAACCTTATGAGCAGCTACCAGCGCATGGCTCAGGAGCCTAAAAGCAAGCAAAAACAGCAGCAGCAGGTATACAAACTGGCCGTGCTAAACCATACCTTACTCTCCTCTTTAGCATCGTTAGGCACTTATATTCAGTCACATAAGACGTATAAAGCCTCCGAAGCCTTTAATGTGGTGGTTACCGCCGTTACTAAAAACCTTGAACGCGCCATTGCCCTGCTTAGCCTTGAAATTCAGGCTGAAGAAGCTTATCAGGCTCAAGATGAGGAGCTTGCCACCCGCTTTACAGAACTTAAAAATATAAGGGCGAGGGAGTTACGCGAAATTCACCTGGATGATGAAGAAGAATTCCGCCTGCACATGGAAGAAGCACACCTGGTTATAGAACAACTCATCTGGCTCAATAATGTGTCTGAAAAAATACTGAAGGCCACAAGAACGATTAACCTTTCAAAATAGTTGCAAAAAGTGCATAACTTTTCACTTTCGGACTTCAGAATCGCGTGTGTAAATCGTTCCGATTTTAGTATTTTAGACGTAGTGTAGTGCTGTAAAAAAGGGGTACTTTTCACTTTTAGATTTCATTTTGGCAGCACGTTTTTTTTACGATATATCGTAAATTTTAAAAAAGATCATGAATCAAATAATCTCATGAAAAAAATTACAATTTTAGGAGTTTTGTTTTTCAACAATCAGTTGGGTTAAATCCAAAACCTATAAGGTTTCAAAAAACTTGCATGTTAAACACTAAGGCTCCTGCAAGGTCTCAAAGACCTTGTAGGTATAATTGAAGTTGATATAAATTACCAACTTCTAGGCCAACCCTTAAAGCAATCTCATTTATAAAACAAAAAAATCCGGGCCACCAAACAAGGAACCCGGATTTTTCATATCACAAAAAACGGTAATTAAGCTTTTTTACGCGCTATAACCTTTTGCACGGCTTTAATAATGTGCTCGGCATCAAGGCCATATTTTGTCATTAGCTGTGCCGGGGTTCCGCTTTCGCCAAAACTGTCGTCAACAGCTACATACTCCTGCGGGGTTGGGTTGTTTACAGCAAGCAGTTGCGCAATGCTGTCACCCAGGCCACCCAGGCGGTTATGCTCTTCGGCAGTAACCACGCAGCCTGTTTTAGCTACAGATTTTAGTACCGCGGCAGCATCAAGTGGCTTAATGGTGTGTATGTTGATTATTTCTGCATCAATACCCATTTCAGCAAGTTTCTCGCCTGCCTGTATGGCTTCCCACACTAAGTGGCCGGTAGCAAAAATCGATACATCGGCACCTTCGTTTACCATCCATGCCTTACCTATTTCAAACTTCTGGTCGGCATCGGTAAATATTGGCACCACAGGGCGGCCAAAACGCAGGTATACAGGGCCTTCATACTCGGCAATAGCCAATGTAGCAGCCTTGGTCTGGTTGTAGTCGCAAGGGTTGATAACCGTCATGCCCGGCAACATCTTCATAAGGCCTATGTCTTCCAGTATCTGGTGTGTAGCACCATCTTCGCCCAGCGTTAAACCCGCATGGCTGGCACATATTTTTACATTCTTATCAGAATAGGCTACTGACTGACGAATCTGGTCATAAACCCTTCCGGTTGAAAAGTTAGCAAACGTACCCGTAAACGGAATCTTTCCACCTATGGTAAGTCCTGCGGCAATACCCACCATGTTGGCTTCGGCAATGCCCACCTGTATAAAACGGTCAGGAAACTCGTTAATAAAGTCCTGCATTTTAAGCGATGCCACAAGGTCGGCACACAGCGCCACAACATTTTCGTTGCGCCTGCCTGCCTCTAAAAGGCCTGCACCAAAACCCGAACGGGTATCTTTTGACTCAGTATATGTATATTTTTTCATGCTTTTTCTCATTTAAGAATTTAATGATTGAAAGATTTAAAAATTCGGGCAACGGTAGCCACCCAAAATCTTTCAATATTTAAATTTTTCAATCTTTAAATTAATAATCCCCAAGTGTTTGCTCTAGTTGTACAAGCGCGGCTTCCAGTTGTGCATCGTTAGGTGCGGCACCGTGCCATTTGTGGCTGCCCATCATGTAGTCTACACCGTGGCCCATACCGGTTTTAAGCAGTATAACAATAGGGCTGCCCTGTCCGGTAAGCTCTTTAGCTTCGGCAAGTTTAGCCACTATGGTTTCCATATTATTACCCTCGCACTCAAGCACTGTCCAGTTAAAGGCAGCAAACTTGGCTTTAAGGTCGCCTAAAGATAATACCTGGCTGGTAGGCCCGTCTATCTGCTGGCCGTTATAATCTACAGCACAAATAAGGTTATCCACACGGTTGTGCGGGGCAAACATTGCTGCCTCCCATATCTGGCCTTCCTGTAGTTCGCCATCGCCAAAAAGGGCATATACCAAACTCTTGTCGCCATTCATTTTTTTAGCTAAAGCCGAACCGATAGCAACGCTCATGCCCTGCCCTAATGAACCCGATGCAATGCGGATACCCGGAAGGTGCTCATGCGTGGTAGGGTGGCCCTGTAGCCTTGTATTAAGCTTACGGAAGGTAGCCAGTTCTGCTTTGTCAAAATAGCCGGCGTGTGCCAAAACACTATAAAAAAGCGGAGAGATGTGCCCGTTAGAAAGGAAGAAAAGATCTTCGTTAGTACCGTTCATATCAAAACCCTCTTTGCGGGTCATGGCGTTAAAATAAAGGGCTACCAGATAATCGGCACACCCAAGCGATCCGCCCGGATGCCCACTTTGGCAACCGTGCACCATACGCACAATGTCTCTGCGCACCTGGCTGGCTATCTGCTCTAATTTTGTTATGTCTGTTATTTTCTCCATAGTTTAAACGTTGTGGCCATTTTTTTTGGCGCTTTTGTAAAACGTTACCGGGTTAATAATTTACTTATGGTTTTATTGACCAAAAGTAAAAATTTACTTTTAATATCTTAATAATTACCTGCAAAAAAGTTTTAGATAAGGTATCGGCAACTTTTTGCAGGTAAAAATTTACTTAAACTTTAGCCGCTGCGTTGGCATGATCTGCTAAAAACTGAGCCAGGCCGTTATCGGTTAGCGGGTGTTTCAGCA
>JAZKDS010000119.1:0-5240 GCA_040387455.1 Bacteroidota bacterium | reverse complement strand
CTTATTATGATATACAGTCTGACAGCCTTGTAGTTTTTTCGCGCACCAGTTTATTGAGTAAAAGTGCCGATATTGTGATAGATATGCACAAAAAGCCGTTAGGCAACTTACCGGCCCGCGACCCTGAACGATGCTACAAAATAGCCGAAAGAATTTACGCTATACATAATACTGCCTTTATTAACTACATAAGCTTGTATTAACGATGGCCAAAAAAACAACACAACTGCGTCAACGGAAAAATAAAAAGTTAGATGTTATAATTTGTCATAACAAAAAAGGCTGTATGCTTTTCTGCACGCAGCCTTTTCGATTTATTTAAATTAAAATATCCTGATTATTTACTCTATTACCGAATCATCTATCTGCAAATGATTCAAAAAGGCAATGGTATTTTCTATATCATAATGCAGTATACGGTCTTCGGTAACCAATGGCACTTCTTCACGGTATGATTTAATAAACATTTCAATAAAATCGCTTGATTTAAGCGGCCTGCGGAATTCTAAAGCCTGGCTGGCATTCATAAGCTCTATAGCAAGTATACGCTCAAGGTTTTCTACAATGCGCATTGCTTTTGTAGCGGCGTTGGCACCCATGCTCACGTGGTCTTCCTGCCCGTTACTGCTTACAATGCTGTCAACACTTGCCGGTGTAGCCAGTTGTTTGTTTTGGCTCACAATACTGGCAGCAGTATATTGCGGAATCATAAACCCGCTGTTAAGGCCGGGGTTGCTAACCAAAAATGGTGGCAAGCCGCGCAGCCCGCTTATAAGCTGGTAGGTACGCCTTTCAGATATACTGCCCAGTTCGGCCAGGGCTATGCCTAAAAAGTCAAGCGTAAGCGCCAGCGGCTGCCCGTGGAAGTTACCGCCCGAGATTATCTCGTCGCTTTCTATAAAAATATTGGGATTATCGGTAACCGAATTGATCTCGGTACGGAAAACCCTTTTAACATAGTCAATAGTATCTTTTGTGGCACCGTGCACCTGCGGTATACAACGGAAAGAATACGGGTCCTGAACGTGCTGTTTGGGCTGTGCAATAATCTCGCTATCCTCAAGCAGGTCGTTAAAACGCCTTGCGGTAACAATTTGCCCTTTGTGCGGGCGAATCATGTGTATGTGCTCATTAAACGGCTCTATACGGCCGTCAAACCCTTCAAGGGATATGGCGCCAATAACATCGGCCAGGTAGGCATATTTAATAGACTTAAGCAGCACATGCACGCCATAAGCGCTCATAAACTGTGTGCCGTTAAGCAGTGCCAGGCCTTCTTTACTTTTAAGCACTATAGGCTCCCAGTTGTTGCTTTCAAGTACTTTTTTAGCCGGCTGGCGGAAACCATCGGCATAAACCTCGCCCTCACCTATCAATGGCAGAGAAAGGTGTGCTAACGGTGCCAAATCGCCCGAGGCGCCAAGCGATCCCAGCGTATATATTACCGGATAAATTTCGTTATTATAAAAGTCGATAAGGCGCTCTACGGTTTGCAGCTGCACGCCGCTGTGGCCGTAGCTAAGGCTTTGTATTTTTAGCAGCAGCATTATCTTTACAATTTCCTGCGGTACTTCATCGCCCGTGCCACAGGCATGGCTCTTAACCAGGTTTACCTGTAACTGAGATAAGTTCTCGGTATCTATCTTTACATTATACAGAGATCCAAACCCGGTATTTATGCCATAAATGGGTGTATCCTGCTTTTGCATCCTGTTGTCAAGGTAGGTGCGGCACTTTTCTATGTTGGCGCGCGCCTCTTCGCTAAGGGCAAGTTTTTTATCCTGAGAAAGGATTTCATTCAGAATTTCAAGGGAAAGGATATCGCTGCTGATATAATGTATGGTGTCCATAGTGGTGTGCAATGTTTAAGACATCAAAATTCACTATTCTGCAACAGAAAAACAACATTTTTGATAACTTTTCATTTTTGGCGGCAATCTGCTTCAATTTTCAGGTAGGCTTTGCCCAAATATTTAATCACATCGCTGGCTATAAAAGCCTGTATACTTGTTTCTGCCACACCAATATCTGCCGAGAGCCCGTGCAGGTAAACGCTCACAATGGCAGCATCTGCGGCGGCATAACCCTGCGCCAGCAGCCCGGTAATAATGCCCGTAAGCACATCGCCGGTGCCGCCGGTGGCAAGAGCCGCATTGCCGGTGTGGTTTATATACACATCATTACCGCTAACAACCATGGTGTGGGCATCTTTAGCTACCAATACTAATTTATATTGTTTTGCAAAGGCTTTCATCTTGCCCAGCCTGTCAAAATCATCATCCCAACTGCCTATAAGGCGTTGCAGCTCTTTAGGGTGCGGGGTAAGTATGCTATGTTCTGGCAACAGCTCCAGCCATTCTTTGTTATACGATAGCATATTGAGCGCATCGGCATCTATAACCAGCGGGACTGTATTTAGTTTAAGAAAATCGTGCAGTGCCTGCTGTGTTTCGGGGTGCTGCCCCATACCCGGGCCTATGCCAATAGCTTTTGGCTGCATCTCAAAGCTTATTTTTGTAATATGACCAACTCCATCGGTTAGTGCCATAGCCTCGGGGAAAGAGGCTTGTATTGCGTTATACCCACACTCCGGCAGGTATGCCGTTACCAGTCCGCACCCCGATTTAAGTGCAGCTTTTGCCGAAAGACACACTGCCCCTATTTTGCCGTGGCTGCCACCAATAATTAGCGCATGCCCCTGGGTACCTTTGTGTGCATGGTGGTGCACGGACTTATAGCGCAGGCCAATGGCTCTTTTTGTAATAAGATGATAGTCAGACACCGTGTTTTGTATATACACTTTATCAAGCCCAATATCGAGCACCATTATGTTATGGATAAAAGCGCTGTTACCCGGCAGGTAAAATGCCAGCTTAGGAAACTGTAAGGTAAGCACATGGTCGCTCTTTACGGCAACAGTTGTAGGCCTGTCTAAAAACACCCCCGATGGCACATCTATAGAAAGTACGGTACCCTTGCAGCTGTTAATGCGATCTACAATTTCAACTACGCTTTCCGGAAGCTCACGGTTAATGCCTACGCCAAAAAGCGCATCGATATAAATAAGCTTTCCGGGTTCATAAAAATAATCCGTAGGCATGTTAAATTCCATTCCTGCTTGCTGTAACTGCGCATAAGCGGTTTCAAACTCGGGCGTAGGCCTGCCGGCACCTTCTGCAATATCTACGCGCACGGGGTAGCCATCATCATGCAGCAGCCTAGCTACCACAAGGCCATCGGCACCATTGTTGCCCCGGCCACTAAATACATGAAACGTGGTTTCTTTATCGGGCCAGTGCTTTTTTATCCATAAAAACACCTCATTGGCAGCCCTTTCCACCAACTGAAAAGGTGTTATGCCCTGGTTGGTTATTGTTATTTCGTCAAGCTCGCGTATGTTTAAAGTTTCAAAAATCTTCATTTGCCAGTGTAAATGTTGTAAATGTAAAAATTTCGCAAAAAATGCAACAAAGCATTGCCTGCCTTGTAAATTTATTACATTTGTAAGGATATGATTGTAAACAGCAACAAATATTTAACTACTATAGGCTCCGGTATTACCGGCGTTGCTGCTATTACAATTACAGGTACAACCACCATTACCCCATTCGGGGTATAAATTTCACATATAATCCACGCTTTTGCGGCTATCAAAAATAGCCGGCCACCTGATTTTACCCCAATAAACAACTTAAATAATAACATCAATTTCATGTATTTGCACTGATTAATTAGTGGAAATTTGTGTAATTAGTGTCTGATAAAAATTGCATATGAACGTTATCAAATTTGGCGGATCTTCTGTAGCCAATGCCCAAAATATATCGCTTGCGATAAACATAGTTAAAGAAAAGAAAGAAAAAGAACCTGTAATTGTAGTGGTTTCTGCCCTTGGCGGCGTTACCGATGTACTGCTTTCGGTGGCCGTTAGCGCTTCTGAAAAAAGCGAAGATTACAAAACCGCCCTTGCAGCGCTTGAAACCCGCCACCTGGAGGCCATTAAAAGCCTTGTGCCCGTTACCGGCCAAAGTGCGGTACTGAGCCATGCCAAGCGCGAACTGAACCACCTGGAAACGCTGCTGGACGGCTGTTTCCTTTTGGGTGAACTATCTGAGAAAACAAAAGACCTGATACTCTCGTTTGGCGAAGTATTGTCGTCTTACATTATAAGCGAGGTTTTAAAAGCACAGGGCGAAGATACTGCCCTGGCCGATAGCCGCCAACTGATTAAAACCAACAGCCGTTATGGCAAGGCCGTGGTAAATTTTGAGGTAACCAATCAACTCATTTTTGAGTATTTTGAAAGCAGCGATGCCGCAATTACCGTAATGCCGGGCTTTATAGCGCAATCGGCAGAAGGATATACCACCACATTAGGCCGCGGGGGCAGCGATTATACAGCAGCCATTATTGCCGCAGCGCTTGAGGTGCCTTCGCTTGAAATATGGACCGATGTTAACGGTATTTATACCGCCAACCCCAGGATTGTAAAACAGGCCAAACCTATACCCTACATTACTTTTGAAGAAGCCATGGAGCTGTCGCATTTTGGTGCCAAGGTGTTGTACCCGCCTACAATTCAGCCCATATTAGGTAAAGACATTACCCTGCATATTAAAAATACGTTTGAGCCCGATGCCCACGGCAGTACCGTTAGCAAAGTGCCCGAGGTTAAGAGCAGCAACCCCATACGAGGTATAAGCAATGTAGACGATATTACACTTATTACACTGGAAGGCCCCGGCATGGTGGGCATGGCCGGCTTTTCTAAGCGCCTGTTTGAGGTAATATCTAAAGAAAACATCAACGTGATATTTATTACGCAGGCATCGAGCGAGCACTCCATTTGCCTTGGTATTGCAGATGCCGAAGCCAAAAAAGCCAAGGCCGCCATTGATGCCGAGTTTGACTTTGAAATCATGCAGCAAAAAATTTACCCCGCCATTACAGAGAACGGCCTGAGCATTATTGCCGTGGTGGGCGAAAACATGAAGAACCACCAGGGCCTGAGCGGGCGCATGTTTAGTTCGCTGGGCAAAAATAACATCAACATAAGGGCTATTGCACAGGGCGCATCTGAAAGGAATATCTCGGCCGTGATAGATAAAAAAGATGTAAAAAAGGCGCTTAACACGCTGCATGAAACCTTTTTTGAAGATGCCACCGTACAGCTTAACCTGTTTGTTATGGGCGTGGGCAACGTGGGCGAAAAATTTCTGGACCAGATACAGGCGCAATAC
>JAZKDS010000118.1:333-1747 GCA_040387455.1 Bacteroidota bacterium | reverse complement strand
AGGAACCAAGCCTATACATGATTTTCGAATACCTGCCATCGGCTGATGAGGCCATTTTTACCATACAGGTTACAGGCACCGATGCTAAGGCCGACATTCGTTTTAAGGGCTTGCACTTTGGCGATGCCGCTGCAACCGTAAAAAAAGCGCTGGGTGAGCCTACAGAAAAATTTGACATTGGCGAATTTGGCGAACGATGGAGTTATAATGACAACAACTACTCTGTAGAAATAAACAACTTCGGCAAGCTGAGCAGCATAAAGATCAAGAATACTTTTCCGGAGAACAAGCCTGAAATAGCTAAGCTGCCCGACTTTAAAAAAGATATACTGCCAAAGCTTACGTCGGGTAAAAATGCCGATATAGCCCCACTCTTAGCGCCTGATATAGAGGTTACAAGCAACAAAAAATTGTTTTATTTCGGCCAGTCGTTTGATAGCGAAATCAAAGAAGACGAAGGCAAGGTATATACCGCTATAAAACTGGAATCTAAGGGTTTAAAAAAGGTAAACACCTCAAAAGTTGAAAATTTTGAAGAAAACGTACGCCTTGTAGAAGGCATGGAAGCCCTGCACGTTATCAAGATTAACGACCCTAATTGCGACATCACAGAAATTGTATTTAAGTACATGAACGGCAAGTGGTTAATATGGGAATTTAAGGCAGCATAAGGCCTTTTTCTAAAACTTGTCCTTTCATAAAAAGTCCCGGTATTACTTATTCCTCAAAATCTTAGCATCATTTTTGTTGATGCCCTAAAAGCATCCCAATGTATTGTTAACCTGATGCATCGATGCCGTGCGAACGCCATAATTTTCGTAAATTAGGCTTTCACATTGACTAACAGATGTTTAAACAAAACACTTCATTAAAATTGTGGGCGCTTTTGGTGCCTGCCACCACTTTGCTTATGAGTTGCAGCGACAAATTTATTGAGAGCCAAACCGTTTTTGACCTCCCCGTGGAGCAAACCATGCAAGATCTCCTGGCCGGTTATGATACCGATGGCGATAAACGCATTACCAAAGATGATGCCCCGCCAAACAAGGATTATTTTATGCTGAGCACTAAGGGCGATACCGTAATTTTGCGCAATACCTACTACATTTCCAACCTGTTACAGGAACTTGCCATAGCTAACGACAGCGCCCAGGAAAGCCTGCTGATAAGCCTGCGCCAAATTCAGGAACCGCCTGCCGAACGCATTAGCCGCCGCATCCGCACCCAGTTTTGGGACGACCTTACCCGCACCATAGACGAAGCAGGCCTTGACCGCATTGCCGGAGACGACAAAATGAAAGACAACGTGCAGCGTGTGTACGTACCCGCAACCGACCCGGTGGGGATAGCCTATTTTACTGAACTTCAGCAGCGTAAAAAGGGTAGAACGGGCATTCAGGTAACGCTCGCGGTC
>JAZKDS010000118.1:0-323 GCA_040387455.1 Bacteroidota bacterium | reverse complement strand
TTTAGAAGTAGTAATACTGCCCAAAGATATTACCGCCGAATATGTAAAATCAATTAATGAAAAGCCTGGAATACTGGCACTTAAGATAGAAAACAACCGCGGTGTGCCCTTTGTGGTGCCCGGCGGCCGCTTTAACGAAATGTATGGGTGGGACAGCTATTTTGAAGGCATAGGCCTCCTGCTCGATCACCGGTTTGACCTGGCCAAGGGCATGGTAGACAACTTCTGCTATCAGGTTAACCACTATGGTAAGATACTGAATGCCAATAGATCATACTACCTTACGCGCACCCAGCCGCCGTTTTTGTCGTCGTTTATACGCG
>JAZKDS010000117.1:5000-7684 GCA_040387455.1 Bacteroidota bacterium | reverse complement strand
AAACAAGTGAGCAGCTATAACAGACCCCAGCATGGCATCGCCTAAAAATTCGAGCCTTTCGTAGTTTATTGGGGTGCCTTTTTCATCGAGCTTATTGCTGCTGCGATGTGTAAAGGCGCGCTGGTAATGTGTTATGTTTAAAGGTGCGAAACCCAGCATAAGCTCAATTTCGTTAAAAAAAATCCCGCCTTGCTGTGGGGCAGGGCGGGATTTTTTAGAAAATATTTTTTTGAAAAAACCCATATAGGCTAAATTACTCTTCAAATTTTTTAATAAGTACGCACGCGTTGTGGCCGCCAAACCCAAAAGTATTGCTCATTACCACTTTCATGTCCCTTTTTTGGGCCTTGTTAAAGGTAAAGTTAAGTTTTGAGTCTATGTTATCATCATCGGTAAAATGATTGATTGTAGGCGGTACTATGCCGTGTTTTATAGAAAGTATGCTGGCTATAGATTCTATAGCGCCTGCAGCGCCTAAAAGGTGGCCTGTCATACTCTTGGTAGAGTTAAGGTTAAGTGTGTAGGCATGCTGGCCAAAAACCTCAATAATGGCTTTGCTCTCGGCAATATCGCCCAGTGGTGTGCTGGTGCCGTGCATGTTTACGCCATCTACGTCCTCAGGTTTCATTCCTGCATCCCTAAGGCAGTTTATCATTACATTACGTGCGCCAAGCCCCTCCGGGTGTGGTGCAGTAATGTGGTGTGCATCGGCACTCATGCCTCCGCCGCCTATCTCGGCATATATTCTAGCCCCACGCGCCTTGGCATGCTCATATTCTTCAAGAATAAGTGCGCCTGCACCTTCGCCCAGTACAAAGCCTTCGCGGTCTTTATCCATAGGTCGGCTGGCGGTTGTAGGGTCGTCGTTTCTGGTTGAAAGCGCATGCATGGCGTTAAAGCCGCCCATGCCTGCTATGGTTACTGCAGCCTCGCTGCCACCGCTTACCATAACATCTGCCTGACCCAGGCGAATGTAGTTAAACGCATCTATAAGCGCGTTGGTAGACGATGCGCAAGCCGAAACGGTTGTAAAGTTTGGCCCACGGAAACCGTATTTTATAGAAATATGCCCACCGGCAATATCAGCAATCATTTTAGGGATAAAGAATGGGTTAAACTTAGGTGTTCCGTTGCCGTTAGACCAGTTTATAACCTCTTCCTGAAAGGTTTCAAGGCCTCCTATGCCAGAGCCCCATATAACACCCACACGGTCTTTATCCAGGGTTTCAAAATCAAAGCCTGCATCTTTAACAGCCTCATCTGTGGCTACCAGCGCATATTGCGCATAGCGGTCCATTCGGCGTGCTTCTTTGCGTTCTATAAAGTCTTCAACATTAAAGTTCTTTACTTCGCAGGCAAATTTGGTTTTAAAGTTTGTGGTGTCAAAATAAGTAATTGGTGCTGCACCGCTCTCGCCATTAATAAGGGCGTTCCAGTACTGCTCCACGGTATTGCCTATTGGCGTTAGCGCCCCAAGGCCTGTTACCACAACTCGCTTTAATTCCATAAAAAGTAGTTAAGTTTGAAATTATAAAATAATACCCATGCTATTCTTTATACAAAAAATTGAATTAAGAAACATGGGTACCTTCATATTCTATGTTAGGCATCGGCAAGCCGTGCTGGTTTTTTCTGTAAAATTATAAAAAAAGGCTTACAGCAGCCAATAAATATAACATCCATGTGCAGCAAGCAACATGGATGTTAGATATTTATTATTTTTTTGCTTCTTCTATGTAAGAAATAGCCTGACCAACAGTAGAGATATTCTCAGCCTGATCATCTGGAATCTGAATATCAAATTCTTTTTCAAACTCCATAATAAGTTCAACAGTGTCTAGTGAGTCAGCCCCAAGGTCATTGGTGAAGCTAGCTTCTGTTACAACTTCGTTTTCGTCAACGCCTAGTTTGTCTACGATAATCGCTTTTACTCTCGATGCAATGTCTGACATAATCTTTAATTTTAGAATTTAAATTGAACGGCAAAAATAAAAAACTTTATTTTAAAACCACGTATTACTAAAAAAATGTGAGTACTAAGGTAAAAAATTAATTTTACAATAATGTGAAAAGAGCGTTATTTTGCGGGATATAATTCTTTTTTTTGCACAATGAAAACGATTGCCAAATGAAAAATATAGTGCTTTTTGCATCGGGTGGCGGCAGTAATGTCGATAAAATAATAAGTTATTTCTTACATAGTAAAATTGTAAAAGTGGCTCTGGTGCTTACAAACAACGCTAATGCAGGCGTTATTGCTAAGGCCAAAAGCTATGGTGTGCCCGCGCTGGTTTTTACAAAAGATGAGCTTGCTAACGGTAGTGTGCTGCGCCATGTGCAGGCTTTTAACCCCTCATTAATTGTTTTGGCGGGCTTTTTACTTAAGTTTCCGGCTGATATTATTGCGGCTTATCCGCACAAAGTTATCAATATTCACCCGGCGTTGCTGCCCAAATATGGCGGTAAGGGCATGTATGGTGCCCATGTGCACCGTGCCGTGCACGAAAATAAAGAGAAAGAAAGCGGCATTACCATACATTATGTAAACGATAATTATGATGAGGGCAACGTTATTTTTCAGCAGGCGGTAGCTATTGAGGAGTGCCTGAGCCCCGATGAGGTGGCGCTAAAAGTGCTTGCTCTGGAGCATGAGCATTTACCTAAAGTAATCGAGCAGTTGGTTA
>JAZKDS010000117.1:4405-4990 GCA_040387455.1 Bacteroidota bacterium | reverse complement strand
TTTTACAGACTTTTTTGAAAAGTTTAAAAAGGATAGTGTTTATCAGATAAGGCATACTGAATTTCCGTTGTTTTATGTTTATAGTGATGAAGATTTTCCGCTGGATGACATGCAGGGTATGATTAACCTTTCTGAATACCGCTACAATGATTTTAGAAAAGATACATTGGAATATAAAGGTAAAAAGTATCCTAACGAAGTGATTACACAACGATCTAAAGATAGTGTGCATTATTACCAGTCCGGCATAAACAGCTATGTTGATTTGAGGTATCATTTTGCATTTAAAGACGGTTGCTGGTACCTGGTTCGGTTTGATGATATGACCGATTAAATGTCTGTCGATAAATCGAACTATTTAATAATCTAAAAATCCAATAAAATGCATTCCATACACATATATACAGATGGTGCTGCCAAGGGCAATCCGGGTCCGGGGGGCTATGGCGTGGTTATGGAGCAGGTGGGTACCGGCTACCGCAAAGAGTTTTATGAGGGGTTTAGGCTTACTACAAACAACCGTATGGAGCTGCTTGCTGTTATTGTGGGCCTCGAAAAAATAAAGGCGCCTAACACTGCGGTACT
>JAZKDS010000117.1:3408-4395 GCA_040387455.1 Bacteroidota bacterium | reverse complement strand
GGTGGTGAGTGATAGTAAGTATGTTATAGACTCGGTGGTAAAAGGCTGGGTGTTTGGCTGGGAAAAGAAGGGCTATGCTGGAAAAAAAAACCCTGACTTATGGAAACGATTTTTAAAGATTTATAGGCAGCATAAAGTTGATTTTAAATGGGTTAAAGGGCATAATAACCATCCGCAAAATGAGCGTTGCGACCAGCTGGCCGTTATGGCATCTACACAGCGAGAACTCAATATTGATGCGTTTTATGAGCAGCTGGGAGACTGATTTCAGGATAATTCAGGCATTAGATTGAAATTCAATCATCCCGCCTACTTTTCTATCTGAAATTGAAGGTAATAGCTTTTGGAAACTTCTTTAAATTTCGATAATTCATCGTTATATTAAGCAAAAACGCCTGCAAAATATTGGCATATCTTGCAGGCGTTTACCGAAATCGATTGCGAATTAAATGCTAAAAATAGCCAGTGTAATTAAACACACACCCATTACAACAAGCAGGCTTGTTGCAAGCATCTTGGTAAACATTCCTGGAGGAAGGTCATCCTCGTGTCTAGTCTTTTGGTTTTCAGATGATAACATAAGTAGTGTCTTTTAGTAGTGGTAATAAATTTACGTCGTTTTTTTTCTTAACCCTCACAAGGAAATATTAAATTTATCCTTACATAGTGTTAACGCTAAACTAACAGATTTATTTTATAATACAAGCTCCCTAATGTTAAATATCATTTGATTTTACACGATTTAACAATACTATAAATAATCGTTATATTTTTAGATAATTTTAACATTTTTGTCGGCTATTTGCGTATTTAATCGTCAATGCACGGGGTTGTCATATAACAAGCTTTTATAAGTGGGTAGGTGGCGTGGTGCTTTATTGTTTTTGTAAGTTATGGTATGGCCTGGAGATAATTAAAAGGGGGGTTCAGGGCTTTTAAGAATTTGCATAAGCAGCGCTTTGCTGTTTTCATATTCAGATTTAATGG
>JAZKDS010000117.1:0-3398 GCA_040387455.1 Bacteroidota bacterium | reverse complement strand
GCATAACGGGTAGTACAAGCAGGGCCTTATCAAACTCATCCTGCAAAATAGCTGCTGTAAAAGCACCACCAATTAAAACTATAAATACAGCAAGCAGCACACAGCCAAAAATCATGGCAACTTTGTGTGGCTTAAAAATAACCGATACCGCTGTGCCCTTATCAATGGGGTGCAGCGTGCCATGTGCAATGGGTATAAAAGAGTTGTTATAGCCAATGAGGTGGCGCACATCAAAGCCCCGGGCAGGTGGTCAAGGCTCCAGGGAGTGGTGCTTTGTTCCATTTTTTCTATACACTGGTCGGGTGTTAGGTGGGTGTGTAGTATTGTTTTATAGGTGGGCAAAAGTTTCATTTAAGGGTTTAATATTGGATTTCTGAAAGAAGTCCTACCATAGGATAATTGACCTGTACGGTGGCAATATTTTTCAGGGAAATCCGGGTTAGCGAATTCGTTCCAGATTCTCCAAGCCGGTTTAGATAAGGGCTGGTTAGGATTAAACGCTATTTGCTCGCCCGTTCTTATGCAAAATCCTTGAGTGGGTTTTTGATTATAGTTATTTTGGGCTTTATATTCGCGCACAGGTTCCTTAACTTCTTTCGTTTCCTCCCTTACTGGCCTGTAGTCTTCTGAATTAAGCTCTTCCGGAAAATCTTCTAATTTTTTATTGCTGAAGCTTGACTTCTTGTTCTCATAGAAATGGCTGGTATCATCAAGCATTATTTTAGAAAATTTATATTTCTTGCTAAGATTAACAATAAATGTTTTGTTTTCATAAACAGGTCTCTTGATAAAAACCACTTTTCCATTATTAGCAATCTCTATGCACTTTTGCCATGCATCCATGTCGTGATTATTACTACTGAGTTGATTAAGTAATGTTTGTTCGCTGTAGACGCCAAATTCAATATTGTTTTCTACAGAGAAATCATATAGATTTATAGATGTTACCACGCCTTTTTTCTCATTGCCGTAATATTTAGCATGTAGTCTTGGCTCATGTATTATACTAACATTCGGGAAGCCTTTAAAGAACTCAAAATCATCTTTATTTAAGCTCCTTTGGACTTCATTTTCATTTTTTCCAAAAACCACAATAATCTCTAAATCAGGAGTATTCAAGTGTTTCTCAAAATTTTTTCTGAAATATTTATCTAGCTTTATAAAAGGGCTGACAATCAAAAGTGTTTTTTCGGCCTCCCAAATGATATTGTCTATCGTTTTAACTAATTCTTTGCCTGTAATAAATTTGCTCATATTTTTTTGTTTAAGGAACCGTAAATATAATTATTGACATTATTTTAACAAAAAAAATTATCGTTGATATTTAATGTTTCAAAATGCATGTAGTGACCTATCCTGCCATAAACTAAATTGATAGTTACCCTCTTGCTGTTATGCAACTTATATAGTATCTTTGCCCCTTCAATTTTTGATGTATATGAACAAGCTGCTCATTGTGGGTACTGTGGCCTTTGATGCCATAGAAACACCGTTTGGAAAAACGGATAAAATACTAGGGGGCGCTGCCACCTATATTGGCCTTTCGGCTTCATTTTTCAACGTGCAAAGCGCCATAGTTTCGGTCGTGGGCGAAGATTTTCCGCAGGAACACCTTGACCTGCTTACGTCAAAAAATATAGACATCAGCGCTATAGAAGTGGTTAAGGGCGGCAAAACGTTTTTTTGGAGCGGCCGTTATCATAACGACCTTAACAGCCGCGACACGCTGGCTACAGAACTAAATGTACTGGCCGATTTTCAGCCAAAAGTTCCAACTAATTTTACCGATGCCGATGTGGTAATGCTGGGCAACCTGCACCCATTAGTGCAAACAAGCGTATTAGACCAGCTAACGGCTGCCCCTAAGCTTGTGGTGCTCGATACCATGAACTTTTGGATGGACTGCGCCCTGCCCGAACTTATGGACGTGATTAAGCGTGCAGACGTAATAACTATTAATGATGAAGAGGCCCGCCAGCTTAGCGGCGAATACAGCCTGGTTAAGGCTGCGGCTAAAATACATACCATGGGCCCTAAATATGTGGTAATTAAAAAGGGCGAGCACGGTGCATTGCTGTTTCATGGCAAGCAGGTGTTTTTTGCCCCTGCGCTTCCGCTGGAGGATGTGTTTGACCCTACCGGGGCAGGGGATACCTTTGCGGGTGGCTTTGCAGGCTATATTGCCCAGAGCGAGAATATATCGTTCAGCAACCTTAAAAACGCCATAATTTATGCAAGTAACCTGGCATCGTTTTGCGTTGAGCAATTTGGCACCGAACGGATGGAGGCTTTACAGAAAGAAGAGGTGCTGGACCGCCTGCAACAGTTTAGGGCGCTAACGCAGTTTGATATTTCGCTTGACGAACAGGCAGATAACGAAAAATAAAAAAAATAAGGCCTCATTGCGGGGCTTTTTTTAATATAACTACACACAACAACTATTATGAGCGACGCTTTAAAACATGAATGCGGTATTGCGCTGTTACGATTATTAAAGCCATTAGAATACTATAAAGAAAAGTATGGTACTGCCTTTTATGGCATTCAAAAAATGTACCTGCTTATGGAAAAGCAACACAACCGCGGGCAGGATGGTGCAGGCTTTGCCAGCATTAAACTTGATGTTAAACCGGGGCAGCGCTACATAAGCCGTGTGCGCAGCAACCAGCAGCAGCCTATACAGGATGTTTTTGCACAAATAAACGAGCGCATTAACGAAGAGCTTACAGCCCACCCCGAGCGTGCCGACGATGTGGCATGGCAAAAAGACCAGCTGCCTTACATAGGCGAGCTGTATCTGGGCCACGTGCGCTACGGTACCTTTGGTAAAAACAGTATAGAGAGCGTGCACCCGTTTTTACGTCAAAACAACTGGATGCACCGCAACCTTATTGTGGCGGGTAACTTTAATATGACTAATGTTAAAGAGCTTTTTGACAGCCTTGTTGAGCTGGGCCAGCACCCTAAAGAACTTGCCGATACCGTTACGGTAATGGAAAAGATAGGTCATTTTCTTGATGATGAAGTGGCCGACCTGTACCAGGATTGTAAAAACGAAGGTTTAACAAAAGAGGAGGCTTCGCCTATAATATCTGAAAGGCTTAATGTAGAGCGCATACTTAAGCGTGCCTCTAAGCAGTGGGACGGCGGTTATGCCATGGCCGGTATGTTTGGCCACGGCGATTCGTTTGTGTTCCGTGATCCTAACGGTATTCGCCCTGCATATTATTACCAGGACGATGAGATTGCTGTTGTAGCATCTGAAAGGCCGGTAATTCAAACCGTATTTAACGTGCCGTTTGAAAAAGTGCAGGAGCTGGAGCCCGGAAATGCTATTATTGTTAAAAAGAGCGGCGAGATTTCGATTAAAGAAATTATACCATCTCGCGGCAAAAAAG
>JAZKDS010000116.1:0-5468 GCA_040387455.1 Bacteroidota bacterium | reverse complement strand
TACCTCATACTGCCAAATATTTGGTCTATAGCCCCATAAAGTATCAGCCCTATTACCATACCTATCTTTTCTGTAACATCATAAAAACTAAAAAATGAAGCAGTATCTGTAGTATCGGGCAAAAATTTAGAATATGTGCTTCGTGATAATGATTGTATGCCGCCCATTACTAAACCAACAAAGCCTGCAGTTATATAAAACTGTACCGGCGAAACCACAAAATAAGCATAAACACATATAACTGCCCAGATGCAGTTAATAACAATAAGCGCTTTTATATTGCCTATTTTAGCCGAAAGCTTAGATGTTAGTATGGCACCCAATACAGCTACAAGCTGGATAAGCAGTATACTTATAATTAAACCTTTACGCTTTCCTTCTGCACCACCCCAGTTTATTTCTTCAGCACCAAAATAAGTAGCAACCAGCATAACGGTTTGCACAGCCATACTGTATACAAAAAAAGCTCCCAGGTAACGTTTTAAAACAATGTTTTCACCTATTTGCTTCCATACTTTTCGCAGCTCCCTAAAGCCGTTAAGCAGTACATCTCCGGTTACTTTATTCTGCTTGTTGCCTTTTGGCAGATAATAATAGGTGTACTGGCTAAAGAGTATCCACCACACCCCTACTGTTACAAATGATATGCGCATGGCCTGCATTGCACCATCTATATGAAACATTTCAGGTTTCATAACCATGGCAAGGTTTAGCACTAAAAGTACAACACTGCCAATATACCCCATAGAATAGCCACGGGCACTAACTGCATCCTGCTGCTCTACATAAGCCACATCTGGCAAATAAGAGTTATAAAACACCAGGCTGCCCCAAAAACCTACAAGGCCAAAAAAGTAGCATAGTATACTAAAATACATATTATCAGGGCTAAACCAATATAGGCCAATGCACGATATAGCGCCCAGATAACAAAATAGTTTAAGAAATGATTTTTTATTGCCGGCATAATCTGCAATACCAGACAGCAATGGAGACATAAAAGCAACCAGTAAAAAGGCAAATGCCATAACAAAGCTCATTAATGCCGTGCTTTTTACAGTAGTGCCAAAAATGCCAATTTGCGATCCTTTAGGGAAAAGCTCATCATAAAATATTGGGAATACAGCCGATGCAATAACAAGGCTGTATACCGAGTTTGCCCAGTCATAAAATGCCCAGGCGTTAAGCAGTTTTTTACTGCCTTTTTCTAATTGTGCCATAGTGTTTGGTTTGTGTACCAAAACTAAACTATTTTTTTAAATAAAAAACGGCCCGCAATTTATGACTGTGTAAAATATATCCACAAAAAAAGCCGCCCTTAGGCAGCATTCTTTGTTATTTGGTTATTGGATAATTTGATCATCTAACAATCGAAAAATCCAAGAATCTAACAATCTAATATTTTACGCCCAGCTTGGCAGCGTTTTCTTTAGCTTTAGGTATTTCGGCAGTAATTTTACTTATGCGTGTAGCACCACTTGGGTGGGTACTCATAAACTCGGGTGGCGCACCGCCGCCTGAGTTAGCTTCCATTCTTTGCCAAAACGCAATTGCCTTGTCTGGATTATAACCAGCAATAGCCATTAGTGTAAGGCCGGCTTCATCAGCTTCATTTTCATGACCACGGCTAAATGGTAGTATAGCACCATATTGAGCCCCTAAGCCATAAGCCTGCTGAAATAACTGTTGGGTTTGCTCAGTCTTGCCTGATGTTGCTACAGCTACACCTTGCGCACCCATCTGTGCTATCGCTTCAGTACTCATACGCTGTGCACCGTGGTTCAAAATAGCGTGTGCAACCTCATGACCCAATACTGTTGCAAGGCCAGATTCATCTTTGGTTATAGGCAATATTCCACTATACACCACAATTTTACCGCCTGGCATACACCATGCATTTACTTCTTCGCTTTGCACTAAATTATATTCCCATTCATAGCCATTAAGCAGGTCTGATTTGCCTACAGATGCCAGGTATTTTTCGGCAGCAGCCCTTATCTTAGCTCCTACAGATTTTACCATATTAGCCTGCGATGTACCCGTTATTACTTTATTTTGCTTTAAAAAATCATTGTACTGTGCAAAGGCCTGCGGAAATATTTCGGCGTTTGATACAAAGTTTAAGTTGCTTTTACCCGTAAAAGGGTTAGTGCTGCATGCTGTAGTAAATAAAAACAGCGCTGCTGAAAGGGTTATGATGCTTTTTTTCATTGTTTTAGGTGTTGAATTGTAGTCAAATTTAACACTTTTAATCTATAAGTTTTTGTCAAAATTTTAGCAGCTTAGTTAAAGAAATTGTAAATAATTAATTACAAGTACATTGCAAATATTATATGCATGCATTATACTTTTTAATTGTGTACTTTTATCCTAACAAATAAAGCCATGGCTAAAGCAAAACACAAATCGCCTATTAAGGTACCTGGATGGATAAAAACCGTTGCAAAATTACTCGAGGCCCTATCGCCTTTACTAGCTGCTAAATTTGGCATGTGGCTTTTTACACGCCCTGTAAAATTTAAACTCCCAAAGCGTGAGCACCCCATGAATGCTAACAGCACCCAGCAAAAAATACATATTACTACTATTAATAAAACCATAAATGTATACAGCCTGGGCAACAGCACAAAAAAAGTATTGCTGGTACACGGCTGGAGCGGACGCGGAACACAACTCTATGCTATTGCCGAAAACCTTGCCAATTCAGGTTTTGAAACCATTAGTTTTGATGCGCCTGCACACGGAAAATCATCAGGCAGCCACAGTGATATGACCGAGTTTATAGCATCTATCCTGCAACTCGAAAAACAATTTGGCCCTTTTGATTATGCCGTAGGGCATTCACTTGGTGCTATGGCAGTACTAAACGCTGTAAAACTTGGCCTTGATGTAAAAAAGGCCGTAATTATAGGAAGCGGAGATGTTATTGAAGATATCATGCTGTATTTCACCAATAAATTAGGCATGAAAATTGCCACGGGTAGGTTAATGATTCAACGCTTTGAAAATAAGTTCGGGCAAACCATAAATAGCTATTCGGCGTATATAGCTGCACAGCACGTTAAAATCCCGGTACTGGTATTTCATGACGAAAATGACACAGATGTACCGGTAAGCGCTGCACACCATATACATAAGCATTTGCAACAAGGCGAACTTATAATTACCAAAGGATTGGGTCATAGAAAAATATTAGGAGACAAAGTTGTAATTAAAACAATACTTGAATTTTTAAAGCCATGATAAAGAAGATAATAATATTTGCGGTAATGCTATCGCTAACAGCATGCCAGGGACAGGAAAAAAAAGAAGTGAAAGCTAAAAGCACTACCCCTGCCCAAACACAGACACCTGATAGCCCATTTAAGATAACTAAAACAGACGCTGAATGGAAAGCCCAGCTTACACCTGAGCAGTATGATGTATTGCGTAATAAAGGTACCGAACGCGCTTTTACCGGCGAATATACAGAGCATTTTGAAAAAGGTGTTTATGTATGCGCGGCATGCAACAATCCGCTTTTTGCATCAGATACAAAGTTTAAATCAGAGTGTGGTTGGCCATCTTTTGACCAGGCTATAAAGGGATCTGTAGAGTATAAACATGATACAACATTTGGCATGGACCGTACCGAGGTAATGTGCGCCAAATGTGGCGGCCACCTGGGTCATGTTTTTGATGACGGGCCTAAAGAAACTACCGGTGAGCGTTTTTGTACCAACTCCGTTTCTATAAAATTCATCCCGGTTGAAAAAAAATAAAGTTTAGTACAATTTTAAAACAATTGGCTGCACCTATTTTGTAATTTTAAAGTCCAAAAGTGAAATATTATGAATGATAGTAAAGACTATAATGTAAAAAAATCTGAAGCCGAATGGAAAGAACAACTGGGCTCAGAACGATATAAAATATTAAGGCAGGCTGGTACAGAATTCCCCCATAGTGGGCAATACAACCTGCATTTTGAAAAAGGGACCTATGGCTGTGGTGCCTGTGGTGAACCACTTTTTGCAAGCGACTCAAAATTCAATTCAAGTTGTGGCTGGCCTTCATTTGATGATGCCATTCCCGGTAAAGTTGAATACGTAAAAGACAATACCTTTGGCATGCAGCGTGTTGAGATTTTATGTGCTAACTGCGGCAGCCACCTGGGCCATGTTTTTGATGATGGCCCAACCGATACAGGTCAGCGCTTTTGTATTAACTCTGCCTCAATAGATTTTAAAGAATAAGACTAATTATAAACTGCCGGGCTTTACAGAAGTCCGGCAGTTTTGTCTAAAATAATCTGTAACTTTATTACTATGGATTTATTTATGCAAACCGACTGGCCTAAAGCCCTCCAACCGCTTATAGCAAAATATAAAGACCAGCAGCATCCGCTGGATTATAAAAACATATACCAATTGCTGGTAATGGTAGTGCTTAGCGCGCAGGATAGCGACGCACATATTAATAAAATTGCTCCTGATTTCTTTAAGAAATACCCCGACATGAAGGCATTGGCAAAAGCAAATTCTGCCCAACTTACAGAGGCGTTAAGCGAAGTACGTTTTCATACTAACAAAATAGCCTGGCTGCAGGAAATTGCCGAAACGGTTAAAGAGGACAAGAACATCCCAACAACAATGAAAGAGCTAACCGCTTTAAAAGGGGTAGGCCGAAAAAGCGCTAATGTAATAATGCGTGAAGCAGGCACTGAACCAGAGGGTGTTATGGTTGATTTGCATGTATTACGGGTTGCCCCACGTCTCGGGATTGCTAAAGGCAAAAATGCCGATAAGATTGAAAAAGAACTTATGGAGGCATTACCCAAAGATATGTGGGGACAAATAGGTATGGCCCTATCATTTTTGGGTAGAGAAACCTGCCGCCCTACAAACCCGAAACATAACGAGTGTATAATCAGCAATGTATGCAATTATTGCCAAGCGGATAAAAACTAAAAAAGAGAAGCAATGCTTCTCTTTTTTGTCATGATATAATTTTTATCAGGTCACCCGCAGATGTAAATGTTGCAGTTAAATCAGCCCCATCTTTAGTAAGTACTAATTTATATTCGCCATCTTCCGCTTTATAAGCTTCTTTAACGGCGTAATTCCCGTAACTTTTCTTTATTTTATCTAATGCCTCTTTCGAAACTTCTGATATTTCTATCTTTTTATACTGTTTTTCCTGATGTATATATGTAGATATATCTGCTTTAAATGTACTTGTAGCTGCCGTAGAAGCAAATCCTGCTATAATAACTACTGCAAAAAATAACTTTCTCATGGTTGTATTGTTTAGTAATATCTCAAAGTTAAACAAGATAAGTACTGCCACATGCCAAAATTATGCTAAAACTAAATCGAAAAAACCTCTTCATTATTTAATAATCAGCTTTCAAAAAGCTTGAAGTTGCTATTTTCTGTATTATTTATAAACAAAACCCCCCTTCATCAATGATGAAGGGGGGTCTAAAAGAA